>CAYVPI010000037.1:0-36330 GCA_964453495.1 uncultured Pseudomonas sp.
GCGCGGGGTCACGGCGTAATGCAGGCGGCCCTTGCCGTGCCAGCGCTCGATCAGCGCCTTGCTTTGCTGGTAGCTGGATTCAGCGGTGTCGGTCAGGTAGTCCGGGGCGTTGCGGTCCATCATCACCTTGCCGGCGATCATGCGCAGGTCCAGGCGCTGGGCCTCTTCGAAGAAGGCATCTACCGATTCGGGGTGGACGCTGCCGAACACCAGGGCCGTGGTGGTGCCGTTGCGCAGCAGTTCTTCGATGAAAATCTTCGCCACTTTGTCGGCATGGGCCTTGTCGGCGAACTGGCGCTCGCACGGGAAGGTGTAGGTGTTGAGCCAGTCGAGCAACTGCTCCCCGTAGGAGCCGACCATGCCGGTCTGGGGCAAGTGGATGTGGGTGTCGATGAAGCCGGGGGTGATCAGGGCATCCTGATATTCGATGACTTCGACCTCGGCGGGCAAGTCGGCCAACAGCATCTCGGCCGGGCCCACGGCGGTGATCTTGCCGTCTTCAACCACCAGTAGACCGTCGGCGAAGTATTCGTAGGAGGCCTCGATGCCCACTTCGGCAGGGTCGGCGAGGCTGTGCAGGATGGCGGCGCGGTAGGCTTTACGGGTCAGGCTCATAAGGCTCTCATTGTATGGCTTGGCTGCGCCGGGAAGAGGGCAGCAGTTGGGCAATGGGTTCGGCGTGGGCAGTGGTTTGCTGGCCGAAGTTGGCGTTGTAGGTTGCGATGATTTCGCCGGCGATGGACACGGCGATTTCGATCGGCAACTTACCCTTGACCTCGGCAATCCCCATCGGGCAGCGCATGCGTTGCACCAATTGCGGATCGAAGCCGCGGTCACGCAGGCGGTGTTCGAATTTGACGCGCTTGGTTTTCGAGCCGATCAGGCCGAACCAGGTGAACTGGTTGCGCTTGAGGATGGCCGCGGTCAGCTCCAGGTCGAGCTGATGGTTATGGGTCATGACGATGCAATAGCTGCCCACTGGCAGGTCCTGGACTTCATCGACCGGTTCCTCGCTGACGATCTTGATGACGCCGTCGGGAATCTGCTCGGGGAACTCCTGCTCGCGTGAATCGATCCAGCGCACCTTGCACGGCAGGCTGGCCAGCAAGGGTACCAGGGCGCGGCCGACGTGGCCGGCGCCGAACACGGCGATCTGTGCCTGCACTCGGCCCATGGGTTCGAACAACAGCACCGTGGCGCCGCCACAGCACTGGCCCAGGCTTGCGCCGAGGCTGAAACGCTCCATGTGGGTGTCCTGGCGCCCGCTGGCGAGCATTTCGCGGGCGATTTTCATCGCCTTGTATTCCAGGTGGCCGCCGCCGATGGTGTCGTACAGGTGCTCGGCGCTGACCACCATTTTGGAACCGGCATTGCGCGGCGTCGAGCCGCGCTCCTCGATGATGGTTACCAGCACGCAAGGTTCGCCACGGTCTTGCAGGTCGGCGAGTGCGCTAATCCAGTTGTTCATGCTTCACACCTCTCCTGTAGGAGCGGGCTTGCCCGCGATGGAAGGCAGCGCCTTCCCTGGTATTGGGGCCGCTACGCAGCCCATCGCGGGCAAGCCCACTCCTACAGGTCAGATAATTTCCGTCGTTACCGACTCATCGGCTACCAGGTGCTCAGCCACCGCCTTACGCATCTGCTCACACCCCCACAATACCCGCTCCGGTGTCGCCGGGGCATCGATCTGCGGTTGTACGCGGTATTCGGCCAGGCTCGCCACGGCGTCCTTGATCGCGCACCAGGGGGCAATGCCGAGCATGAACGGCGGCTCACCCACGGCCTTGGAATGGAACACCGTGTCTTCCGGGTTCTTGCGGTTTTCCACCAGCTTCACCCGAAGGTCCAGCGGCATGTCGGCCACGGCCGGGATCTTGTAGCTGGCCGGGCCGTTGGTCATCAGTTTGCCTTTGTTGTTCCACACCAGTTCTTCCATGGTCAGCCAGCCCATGCCTTGGATGAAACCGCCCTCGACCTGGCCGATGTCGATGGCCGGGTTCAGCGAGTCGCCGACGTCGTGGAGGATGTCGGTGCGCAGCATTTTGTACTCGCCGGTCAGGGTGTCGATGATCACCTCGCAACAGGCTGCACCGAAGGCGTAGTAATAGAACGGTCGACCACGGGCCTGACTGCGGTCGTAGAAGATTTTCGGGGTCTTGTAGAAGCCGGTGCTCGACAGCGACACCTGGGCGAAATACGCCTGCTGGATCAGCGCTTCGAAGGTCAGGATGTGATCACGAACCCGCACGTGACCGTTGTGGAACTCCACGTCTTCTTCGCTGACCTTGTACTGCCGGGCGGCAAATTCGATCAGGCGTTTCTTGATGATTTCCGCGGCGTTCTGTGCAGCTTTACCGTTGAGGTCGGCACCGCTGGAAGCAGCGGTCGGCGAGGTGTTCGGCACCTTGTCGGTGTTGGTCGCGGTGATCTGCACGCGGTCCATTTCCACCTGGAACACTTCGGCCACGACTTGCGCGACCTTGGTGTTCAGGCCCTGGCCCATTTCCGTGCCGCCGTGGTTCAGGTGGATGCTGCCGTCGGTGTAGACGTGCACCAGGGCACCGGCCTGGTTGAGGAAGCTGGCGGTGAAGGAAATACCGAATTTCACCGGGGTCAGCGCCAGGCCTTTTTTCAGGATCGGGCTGTTGGCGTTGTAGCGACGGATCGCTTCGCGGCGCTCGGCGTACTGGCTGCTTTCTTCCAGTTCGGCGGTCATTTCCTCGAGCATGTTGTGCTCGACGGTCTGGTAGTAGTGGGTGACGTTGCGCTCGGTCTTGCCGTAGTAGTTGGCCTTGCGCACCGCCAGCGGATCGAGGCCCAGATGGCGGGCAATCGCGTCCATCACTTCTTCGATGGCGACCATGCCTTGCGGGCCGCCGAAGCCACGGTAAGCGGTGTTCGACGCGGTGTTGGTCTTGCAGCGGTGACCGTTGATGGTCGCATCGCCCAAGTAGTACGAGTTGTCGGCATGGAACATCGCGCGGTCGACAATCGACGCGGAGAGGTCCGGCGAGCAACCGCAGTTGCCGGCCAGTTCAAGGGCGATGCCGTGCAGGCGACCGGTGCTGTCGAAGCCGACGTCGTACTCGACGTAGAACGGGTGACGCTTGCCGGTCATCAGCATGTCTTCGACCCGCGGCAGGCGCATCTTGGTCGGCTGGCCGGTGAGGTGCGCGATCACCGCGCACAGGCACGCGGGGCTCGCGGCCTGGGTTTCCTTGCCGCCGAAACCACCGCCCATGCGGCGCATGTCGACGACGATCTTGTTCATCGACACGTCCAGTACTTCGGCCACCAGCTTCTGTACTTCGGTGGGGTTCTGCGTGGAGCAGTAGACGATCATGCCGCCGTCTTCGGTCGGCATCACCGAAGAGATCTGGGTTTCCAGGTAGAAGTGTTCCTGGCCGCCGATGTGCAGCGTGCCTTGCAAGCGGTGCGGGGCCGTGGCCAGGGCAGTGGTCGAATCGCCGCGCTGGTGAGTGTGGCTGTCGAGCACGAAGTGTTTCTTGCGAAACGCTTCGACCACATCCAGCACCGGCTCCAGGTCTTCGTATTCGATGATGGCGGCCATGGCCGCCTTGCGTGCGGTTTCCAGGTCGCGGGCGGCGACAGCTATCACCGGTTGGCCGACGAACTCGACAGTATCGATTGCCAAGAGCGGGTCGCCTGGCATCAGTGGGCCGATGTCCTTCAGCCCCGGGACGTCTTCGTGGGTGATGGCGATGCGCACGCCCTCGAAGGCGTAGCAGGGCGTGGTGTCGACCTTGACGATGCGCGCGTGGGCGCGGTCGGACAGGCGCGCATAGACGTGCAACTGGTTAGGGAACTCCAGGCGGTCGTCGATATACACGGCCTCGCCGGCCACCTGCTTGTCGGCACTGTCGTGCTTGAGGCTGCGGCCGACACCCGTGGTGAGGTCCTGGTGGAACAGCGCAGCGAGCTCTTCTTGAGTTTTCGGGGTGTTGTGATGGTTAGACATAAGCGGTCACCCGAGTCTCGATGTGCGGCGTTTGCAGTTCGATGAAGAATTTGCGCAGCAGGTTCTGCGCACTCAGCAGGCGATATTCCTTGCTGGCACGGAAATCCGACAGCGGGGTGAAATCTTCGGTCAGGGCCTTGCAGGCGCGCTCGATGCTGGCCTGGTTCCAGGCTTTGCCCAGCAAGGCGGTTTCACAGGCCTTGGCACGCTTGGGAATGGCCGCCATGCCACCGAAGGCGAACCGCGCTTCAGCCACCAGGCCGTTTTCAACGCGCAGGTTAAAGGCGGCGCACACTGCCGAAATATCGTCGTCCAGGCGCTTGGAGACCTTGTAGGCACGGAATGTCCATTGCGCCTGGGCGCGCGGCACGATGATCTTTTCGATGAACTCGCTTTCCTGGCGTGCAGTGATGCGGTAATCGATGAAGTAGTCTTCCAGGGCCAGGGTGCGGGTACTGTCGCCCTTGCGCAGGACGATCTGCGCGCCCAGGGCAATCAGCAGGGGCGGCGAATCGCCGATTGGCGAAGCATTGCCGATGTTGCCGCCAAGGGTGCCCTGGTTGCGGATCTGCAATGAGGCAAAACGGTGCAGCAGTTCGCCGAAATCCGGGTACTCGGCGGTCAGGGCTTCGTAGCAGTCGGTGAGGGAGGTGGCCGCGCCAATTTCCAAACGGTCGTCAAAGCGCTCGATGCGTTTCATTTCGGCGACGTTACCCACATAGATCATCACCGGCAGGGTGCGGTGGAACTGCGTGACTTCCAGCGCCAGGTCCGTACCGCCGGCCAGCAGCCGGGCTTCGGGGTGCGAGCCATAGAGGTCGGCCAGGTCGGCCACGGTCAGGGGCACCAGGCAGCGTTTGTCGCCGCTGTTGAGCTCGCCGATGTCCACAGGCTTGATGGCCTGCAGACGTGCGATGGTCTGGGCTTCGCGCGCATCGAACTGATCGCCGCCAGCCTGGCAGCACGCTTGTTCGGCGGCAGCCAGGATCGGTCGGTAGCCGGTGCAGCGGCAGAGGTTGCCGGCCAGCGCTTCCTGGGCTTTGTGCAAATCCGGTGCATCGCTGTTCTTTTGCAGGGCGAACAGGGACATGACAAAGCCAGGTGTGCAAAAGCCGCACTGGGAGCCATGGCAGTCGGCCATGGCCTGTTGCACGCTGTGCAGCTTGCCCTGGTGCTTGAGATCTTCAACGCTGATCAGTTGCTTGCCATGCAAGGATGAGACGAACGTCAGACACGAGTTCAGGCTGCGGTAGCGGATATGCTCGCGGCCGTCGTCATCCGTGGCCAGCTCGCCGACCACCACGGTGCAAGCGCCGCAATCGCCACTGGCGCAGCCTTCTTTGGTGCCGGATTTACCCAGGTGCTCACGCAAGTACTCGAGCACTGTCAGGTTCGGATCCAGGGCGTGCTCACTGCGCAGCTCCTGGTTAAGTAGAAACTGGATCACGGAAGACCTCACGAGCGAATTATTGTTGTTGATCGATGGAGCCGAATTTAGTCAGCTCTGACTTTCAGGTCAACGTTTTTCTGACTTTTGAGTCAAGAAAATACAAGCAAACGGTTCCGATCGATCGACGGTCCTATGTATAAGGGTAGAACGTTGCACGCGCAGCACTTGGATTCGTGTGAATCTTTGCTCGTTTCGTGCCATTTCGCCCGGTGTGGCGCTGCGCTTGCCGATAGCAATTGCGTTACACTGGGGCGCTTGCACAGGTCGCAGATTTCAAAGGAAAACCATGACGTTCAAGGCGCCGGACAGCCTCTCCGAGCAAATTGCCCATTACCTTGCCGAACGCATCATTCGCGGGGAGCTCAAACCTGCCGAACGCATTCAAGAGCAAAAGGTGACCCAGGCCTTGAACGTCAGCCGCGGCTCGGTGCGCGAAGCGCTGCTGATTCTCGAGCGCCGTCATCTGGTGACTATCCTGCCCCGGCGCGGCGCTCATGTGACCGAGCTTAACGAGCACCATGTGCGCAGCCTCTGCACCCTGATGGGCGAGATGTATATCCTGCTCGGCAATGGTGTGGCCAAGGGCTGGAAAACCCAGGCGGACCTTGCGCCCTTCCTGCAAATCCAGCAGCGCTTGCAGGCCAGCTTCGCCCGCCAGGACATCAAGGCCTTCGTCGAAGACAGTTTCAATGTGATGCGCGCCGCGTATCCCTTTGCCGATAACCCCTACCTGCAGGAAACCGTGGAAAACCTGCAACCGGCCATGAGTCGCAACTACTACCTGGCCCTGGAACAGCGCAAGGCGGAAATGAGCGAATACCTGCAACTGTTCGCGCAGTTGCTCGAAGCGGTCATCGCCCGCGACCAGCCACGCATCCGCGCCGTGCTCAGCGAGTATGCCCAGCGCAGCTGCGACCTGGTGCTCGCAGCCATGGCAGGCGACTGACCCATGCGCCTGAAGTGCATCAAGCTGGCCGGGTTCAAGTCGTTCGTCGACCCGACCACGGTCAACTTCCCCAGCAACATGGCGGCGGTGGTCGGGCCCAATGGCTGCGGCAAGTCCAATATCATCGACGCGGTGCGCTGGGTGATGGGCGAAAGCTCGGCCAAGAACCTGCGCGGCGAATCGATGACGGACGTCATCTTCAACGGCTCGACCAGCCGCAAGCCGGTCAGCCAGGCGAGCATCGAGCTGGTGTTCGACAACTCCGACAGCACCCTGGTCGGCGAGTATGCCGCCTATGCGGAGATTTCCATTCGCCGCAAGGTCACCCGCGACAGCCAGAACACGTATTTCCTCAACGGCGCCAAATGCCGGCGCCGTGATATCACCGATATTTTCCTCGGTACTGGCCTGGGCCCGCGCAGTTATTCGATCATCGAACAGGGCATGATCTCCAAGCTGATCGAGGCAAGGCCTGAAGACCTGCGCAACTTTATCGAAGAAGCCGCCGGCATCTCCAAGTACAAGGAGCGCCGACGCGAAACCGAAAACCGCATCCGCCGCACCTTTGAGAACCTCGAGCGCCTGACCGACCTGCGCGAAGAGCTCGAGCGCCAGCTCGAGCGGTTGCATCGCCAGGCCCAGGCGGCGGAAAAGTACCAGCAATACAAAGGCGAAGAGCGCCAGCTCAAGGCGCAGCTTTCGGCCCTGCGCTGGCAGGCGCTCAATGAACAGGTGGGCCAGCGCGAGGCGGTGATTGGTGACCAGGAAGTGGCCTTCGAGGCGCTGGTGGCCGAGCAGCGCAATGCCGATGCCAGCATCGAACGCCTGCGCGATGGGCATCACGACCTGTCCGAGCACTTCAATCTGGTGCAGGGACGCTTCTATTCGGTCGGTGGCGATATTGCCCGGGTCGAGCAGAGCATCCAACATGGCCAGCAGCGCCTGCGCCAATTGCAGGAAGACTTGAAAGAGGCTGAACGCTCGCGTCTGGAAACCGAATCGCACCTGGGCCACGACCGCACCTTGCTGGCGACCCTGGGCGAGGAACTGGCCATGCTCGAGCCTGAGCAGGAAATGGTCAGCGCCGCCGCTGAAGAAGCCGCCGCAGCTTTGGAAGAATCGGAAAGCACCATGCACGGCTGGCAGGAGCAATGGGACAGCTTCAACACCCGCTCGGCCGAGCCCCGACGCCAGGCTGAGGTGCAGCAGTCGCGCATTCAGCAGTTGGACCAGAGCATGGAGCGGCTGGCTGAGCGCCAGCGCCGCCTTGGCGAAGAGCTGGTGTTACTTGCAGCCGATCCTGAAGATGCGGCCATTCTCGAATTGAGTGAACAACTGGCCAGCAGCGAATTGCTTCTGGAAGAGCTGCATGCCCGTGAGGAGCAGCAAGTAGAGCATCTGGAGCAGCTGCGTAGCGCCTTGCAGCAAGCGACCCAGGCCCAGCAGCAGGCCCAGGGTGAGTTACAGCGGCTCAACGGGCGCCTGGCCTCGCTCGAAGCCTTGCAGCAGGCGGCGCTCGACCCTGGCACGGGCACGGCCCAGTGGTTGACAGAGCAGGGGTTGGAGCAGCACCCACGCCTGGCTGAAGGCTTGCGCGTGGAAGCCGGTTGGGAACTGGCGGTGGAAACCGTGCTGGGGGCCGACCTGCAGGCGGTACTGGTCGATGACTTTGCAGGCTTCGATCTAGCCGGGTTTGCCCAGGGCGACTTGCGCCTGGTAAGCCCGGGCCAGGATGGCGTGCGAAAGCCTGGCAGCCTGCTCGACAAGGTCGAGAGCGCCATCGACCTGGCGCCCTGGCTGGCGCAGGTCAAGCCAGTCGAGGATCTTGACGCGGCATTGGCCGCGCGCAGCAGCCTGCAACCCGGCGAAAGCCTGATCAGCCGCGACGGCTATTGGGTTGGCCGGCATTTTCTGCGGGTTTGCCGGGCCAGTGACGCTCAAAGCGGTGTGTTGGCGCGCGGCCAGGAGTTGCAAAGCCTGGGGCTGGAACAGGCGGAGCGCGAAGCTGCCCTGGCCACGCTGGAAGATCAGCTGCAAAGCCTGCGTGAACAGCAACAGCACGAAGAAGAGAGCCGCGAGCAGCTGCGCAGGCGCCTGCAGGAGGAAACTCGCCAGCAGAGTGAGCTCAAGGCGCAGCTGTCGGCCGGCAAAGCCAAGGTCGAGCAGTTGACCCTGCGTCGCCGCCGCCTGGACGAAGAACTGACCGAGCTGGCCGAGCAGCGTGCTGTCGAGCACGAACAACTGGGCGAAGCGCGCCTGCAGTTGCAGGACGCCCTCGACATCATGGCCCAGGACACCGAGCAGCGTGAGCTGTTGCTGGCCCAGCGCGACAGCCTGCGCGAGCGCCTGGACCGGGTGCGCCAGGAAGCCCGCCAGCACAAGGACCACGCCCATCAGTTGGCCGTGCGCCTGGGTTCCTTGCGCGCCCAGCACGATTCCACGCGCCAGGCCCTTGAGCGCCTGGAGCTGCAATCGGAACGCCTTACCGAAAAGCGCGAGCAACTCTGCCTGAACCTGGAGGAGGGTGAGGCGCCGCTCGAAGAGCTGCGCCTGAAACTTGAAGAGTTGCTGGAACGGCGCATGGCCGTCGACGATGAAATGCGCCAGGCGCGCATGCACATGGAAGATGCCGACCGCGAATTGCGCGATGCCGAGAAGCGCCGCAGCCAGGCCGAGCAGCAGTCGCAGCTTTTACGCGGGCAACTCGAACAGCACCGCATGGAATGGCAGGGTCTTAGCGTGCGGCGCAAGGCCCTGCAAGAGCAACTGCATGAAGATGGTTATGACCTGCACGGGGTGCTCGCCACGCTGGGCGAACAAGCCAATGAACAGGAGGCCGAACAGGAACTCGAACGTATCGACGCAAGGATCCAGCGCCTGGGCCCGATCAACCTGGCGGCGATCGACGAATACCAGCAGCAATCCGAGCGCAAGCGTTACCTTGATGCCCAGGACGCCGACCTGGTCGAAGCGCTCGACACGCTGGAAAATGTCATTCGCAAGATCGACAAGGAAACCCGAAACCGCTTCAAGGATACCTTTGATCAGATAAACGGCGGTTTGCAGGCCTTGTTTCCAAAAGTTTTCGGTGGCGGCAGCGCTTATTTGGAACTGACGGGCGAAGATCTACTCGATACAGGGGTAACGATTATGGCGCGCCCCCCCGGCAAGAAGAACAGCACCATTCATTTGCTCTCTGGTGGAGAAAAGGCCCTGACAGCACTGGCCCTGGTTTTCGCTATTTTCAAATTGAACCCGGCGCCGTTCTGCATGCTCGACGAGGTCGACGCGCCGCTCGATGATGCCAACGTGGGCCGCTATGCGAATCTGGTGAAGGAAATGTCACAAACGGTGCAGTTCATTTATATCACCCACAACAAGATTGCCATGGAAATGGCCGATCAATTGATGGGGGTGACCATGCACGAGCCCGGTTGTTCGCGATTGGTGGCAGTGGATGTGGAGGAGGCCATGGCCATGGTCGAGGCGTGATCGGGGGTATCGATACCCGGTAAATCATCGTTTGCCGATGGCAGTTGCGACAGACGGTGTAAAGTTATCTTTGGTCGTGCTAGTTTAGTGTTTACTTTTTTCTCTGCGTGGGGAAAACGCCTGTCAGAACATAGAGTTGGCGCCACGTTTTAAAGGGGTTTAAGCCCTTTATTTTTCAGCATTTTTCATAGAGGCACAGGATTACATGGAAATCGGTCTGCGCGAGTGGCTGATCGTCATCGGCATCATTGTCATTGCCGGTATTCTTTTCGATGGCTGGCGCCGCATGCGCGGCGGCAAGGGTAAGTTGAAGTTCAGGCTGGACCGCAGTTTCTCGAACCTGCCGGATGAAGAGGCCCCCAGCGCCGAAGTGTTGGGGCCTTCCCGTGTGCTGGACGACCACAAAGAGCCGCAACTCGACGAGCACGACCTGCCATCGATGAGTGCGCCTGTGCGCGAAAACGGCAAGCGCAAGCGGGCCGCCGAGCCTGCGCAAGGCGACCTGAACCTGAAGCTGGACCTGGACGAGCCAAGCTTCTCCAGCCGCGATACCGACTTCCCGGACGAAACCAAGCCGGTCACCTTCAGCAATGAAGGCAAGGAGCAGGCCCCGGTCGAGGAAGTGTTGGTCATCAGCGTGATTTCCCGCGATGAAGGCGGCTTCAAGGGCCCGGCACTGCTGCAAAATATCCTGGAAAGCGGGCTGCGCTTCGGTGAGATGGATATCTTCCATCGTCACGAAAGCATGGCCGGCAACGGTGAAGTGCTGTTCTCCATGGCCAACGCGGTCAAGCCGGGGGTCTTCGACCTGGATGACATCGACCATTTCAGCACCCGTGCCGTGAGCTTCTTCCTCGGTTTGCCAGGCCCGCGCCATCCCAAGCAGGCGTTCGATGTGATGGTAGCTGCCGCGCGCAAGCTGGCCCATGAACTCAATGGCGAGCTCAAGGATGATCAGCGCAGCGTGATGACCGCGCAGACCATCGAACATTACCGTCAGCGTATTGTTGAATTTGAACGTCGTGCGCTGACCCAGAAGCGCTAGGCTTTTGATGTGCGGTGAATCTGATCGCGGGCAAGCCCGCTCCTACAAGAGCGGGCTTGCCCGCGATCAGATTCACCGCAAATTCAATGAGAAAAAACACAAAGAGCAGCCCCGGCTGCTCTTTTGCTTTACGAGAGACCACCGACCATGACCGCCCCTCAAACCCGTATCCTCGAACTTCGCGCCGAACTCGACCTGCACAACTACCGTTACCACGTACTCGACGAGCCCAGCATTCCGGATGCCGAATACGACCGGTTGTTCCGCGAACTCAAGGACCTGGAAGCGCAGCACCCGGAGCTGGTCAGCAGCGATTCGCCGACCCAGCGCGTGGGCAGTGCCGCCCTGACCGCGTTCACCCAGGTGCGCCATGAAGTGCCGATGCTCAGCCTGGGCAACGCCTTCGAAGAAAACGACCTGCGTGAGTTCGATCGGCGCGTGATCGAGGGCCTGGACCTGCCGGCCGGTGACCTGTTCGGTGCGGGTGCGGCGGTCGAGTACAGTTGCGAGCCCAAGCTCGACGGCCTGGCGGTCAGCCTGCTGTACCGCGATGGCCTGCTGGTGCAGGGCGCGACCCGTGGCGATGGCACCACGGGCGAGGACATCAGTGTCAACGTGCGCACCGTACGAAACATTCCCCTCAAGCTGCACGGCAGCGGTTGGCCGGCGGTGCTGGAAGTTCGCGGCGAAGTGTTCATGTCCAAGGCCGGCTTCGAGCGCCTTAACGCAGCGCAGGCAGAAGTCGGTGGCAAGACCTTCGCCAACCCACGCAACGCCGCCGCCGGCAGCCTGCGCCAGCTGGATTCGAAAATCACCGCCAGCCGCCCGCTGGAATTCTGCTGCTACGGGTTGGGCCAGGTGTCGGCAACGATTGCCGAGACCCATATCGGCATCCTTGAGCAGCTCAAGGCCTGGGGCATGCCGATCAGCCGTGAGCTGAAGCTGGCCAACGGCATCGGCGAATGCCTGGATTATTACCATGACATCGGTGTGCGTCGTAACGACCTGGCGTATGAGATCGATGGCGTGGTGTTCAAGGTCAACAGCCTGGCCGCCCAGCGCGAACTGGGCTTTCGTGCCCGTGAACCGCGCTGGGCCATCGCCCACAAGTTCCCGGCCATGGAAGAACTCACCGAACTGCTCGACGTGGAATTCCAGGTCGGCCGCACCGGCGCGGTTACGCCGGTGGCGCGGCTCAAGCCGGTCAAGGTTGCTGGCGTGACCGTGGCCAACGCTACCTTGCACAATATGGACGAAGTGGCGCGACTGGGCGTGATGATCGGCGATACGGTGATCATCCGCCGAGCCGGTGACGTGATTCCCCAGGTCATGCAGGTGGTGATGGAGCGACGCCCGGGCGATGCGCGGCCGGTGCAGGTGCCCGAGCAGTGCCCGGTGTGCGGCTCGCAGGTTGAGCGCACGCAGCTGGTCAAGCGCAGCAAGGGCAAGGAAACCGTCAGCGAGGGCGCGGTGTACCGTTGCGTAGGCCGCCTGTCCTGTGCCGCGCAGCTCAAGCAGGCGATCATTCACTTCGTCTCGCGCCGGGCCATGGATATCGAAGGGCTGGGCGAGAAGAGCGTCGAGCAGTTGGTCGACGAAGGCCTGGTGTCGTCGCCCGCCGATCTTTACACCCTGGGCTTCGAGCAAATAGTGGACCTGGAAGGGTTTGCCGAACTGTCGACCAAGAATTTGCTCAAGGCCATTGAAGACAGCAAACGGCCGAGCCTGGCGCGGTTCATCTATGCCCTGGGCATTCCGGATGTGGGCGAGGAAACCGCCAAGGTCCTGGCCCGCTCCCTGGGTTCGCTTGAGCGGATCATGGCGGCGCTGCCACAGGTCTTGATCGAGCTGCCGGATGTAGGCTTGGAAGTGGCCCATGAAATCCACAGCTTCTTCGGGGACGAGCACAACCGCACGGTGATCGCCCAGTTGCTCGACCGTGGCCTGGAGCTGCAGGACCAGGGCGAAGTGCATCCCGAGTTTGCCGCCAGCACTACCCTGGCCGGGCTCATCGCCAAGCTGGACATCGCTTCGGTGGGGCCGACCGGTGCGCAAAAGCTGGTGGACAAGCTCGGCAACCTGGACAAGATCATCGCCGCCGACGGCATCGACCTGCGCCAGGCCCTCAATGCCAAGCAGGCCGACGCTGTGCGTGAGTACTTCAGGGTTCCGGAAAACGCCGAGCGAGCCAAGGCAGTGGAGGCGCAGCTGCACGCCTTCGGCATGCACTGGGCCAGCGAGAAAAAAGTCATCGCCGGCCTGCCCTTGACCGGCCAGACCTGGGTACTGACCGGCTCACTGGAGCGCATGAGCCGCGACGTGGCCAAGGACAAGCTCGAAAGCCTCGGCGCCAAGGTGGCCGGTTCGGTGTCGGCCAAGACTCATTGCGTGGTGGCGGGGCCCGGGGCGGGCTCCAAGCTGACCAAGGCCAACGAGCTGGGCTTGAAGGTGCTCGACGAGGACGCCTTCATTGATTTTCTGGGTGAGCACGGCATCAGTGCATAAGGGTTGAACCTGCGCGTGCCTGCCATGATCTAGTCTAGGCAGGCACCGCCAAGGGAGACCGCCATGCACCGCTTTTTCGACCAGCTCAGTTGCAGGATCACAGCGCCGTTCATTGGCCAGGAAAGCCGCCAGGGCAAGGTCTGGCAGTGCCCGTGCGGCCAGACCCTTTTCTTTCGCAACAGCACGTGCCTGGCCTGCCTTGCAGCGCTGGGTTACTGGCCCGGGCAGAATGTGTTGTCGTCGCTGCAGCCCGCCGGGCAACCCGATCACTGGCAATTGGTTTCGCAACCCGGGGCCGGAACCTTCCGCCGTTGCGCCAACCTGGATACTCCCGCCGCATGCAACTGGCTGGTTCCAAGCACGGCACCGCAGGCCTTTTGCGTTGCCTGTGATTTGAACCGTACCATTCCGGACCTTTCCATCGCGCAAAACCCTGAGCGCTGGCGCAAGGTCGAGACGGCCAAGCGGCGTCTGGTCGCGCAATTACTGAACCTGGAGTTGCCGGTCGTTTCAAAAAACATCGATGAGCATACGGGCCTGGCGTTTGATTTCATTGGCATCGATCTCGACGGGGAGCTTCCTGTCACCGGCCATGCCGATGGCCTGGTCACCCTGGATATCAAGGAGGCCGACGATGCGCACCGGGAGAAAGTCCGGCAGCAATTGCATGAGCCTTATCGGACCCTGCTTGGGCATTTTCGCCATGAAGTGGGGCACTACTATTGGGATCGGTTGGTGGCAGGCAGCGTGTGGCTCGACGATTTCAGGGCGCTGTTCGGCGACGAGCGCGCCAGTTATGCCCAGGCGCTGGAGCACCACTATGCCGAAGGCGCGCCAGTTGATTGGTCGGCCAGCCATGTCAGCGCCTATGCCAGCATGCACCCCTGGGAAGATTGGGCAGAAACCTGGGCCCACTACCTGCACATGATGGACGCCGTGGATACGGCGCTGGGGCTGGGCATGAACGCTCAAGTGCTGGGGCTCGACTACCAACCCTTTGCGGCTCAGAGTTTGTATCGGCCACAGGACCCTGGCAGTCCGGCATTCTTATCCTTCATCAATGCCTGGATCGAGCTGTCAGGCATGCTCAACGAGCTGTCGCGCAGCATGGGGCAGCCGGATTTTTATCCCTTCGTACTGTCGGCCCCCGTCATCGCAAAGCTGCATTTCATTCATTTGGTCATCGAGCAGGTCGGTGGCCGGACCGATCACATAAGTGAGGCAGGTATAACTATGTGTGGCTTGTCAGGGGAGGCTGGCCCTTAGCATCGGTGCTTTCCAATTGTCCAAGGATTGAGCATGAGCACCGAACAAGCGGTCAACAAACAGACCGGGCACACACGCCACAAGGAAAATCTCGAGATTGTTGCGCGAGCGCTACCGGACTGGGTGAGAAGTGCCCCTGTCCACATCCGTCAAGCCTATGGCCGAAGCCTTGAAGCATCGCTCCAGGCGGACCGGGCAGCGAAAGCCGTACTCAGTAAGCTACCGGGGCTCGATGAGTTTGCTGTGCAGCTACTGAGCGAGGCCATGGCAAAGCAATTCGGGGGCAATGTTGACGTTCGCTCCGCTACCTTCAAGGTCTTCGTTCCGGCTGGGCCCTCAATCTATATAGGGCCTGTTACGGAACACCCTATGAAATTGATTTCAAAGGGAAGTGTGCTGCAATTCGCAATGCAGAACACTCCCGAAGGGTCTGATTGTCCCCCCTACATGCGTGGTGCGGGCGTTTACATCGGTGATAGGCATGTTGTAGCGATTGATCCACTTGATTTCATGAGTTTGTGCCGAACAGTAGATGTGGGTGGGAATTATCAGCAAAAACTGTTTTCGGTATTAACCCCCGATACAGACGATGAGGGCGTTCCTGGCCCGCGCTCCCTGGCTGTCGAAACAACGCTGGCGTCGGCCCGCCGTTACAAGCTCGAGGTGGCAGCACATACGGCTTTTATGAAAAAGCGTATCGGCTGGGAGGCATACCAGATGTTCTTGCAGGTTTGCGAAGCCTCCTCAGGTGCCGCCTACGGTTTGCTTGGCATTGAATGCAGGACAGTCACTCTGTTCGAGCACGAACTCTGCGCAATCCTGATCTTTCAACGGGATCCGGAGTCGACCAAGCGGGTGTTGTATATGCCCGATGATCAGGTCGACGAGCTGCATGAGTACGCAAGCCTGGCGGCGCTAACGCAAGCGCTCAAGGAACGATCAAAAAATCAAAAGTTCCGCCAGTTTCTGACCAGGCACGCGCCGATATCCGAGCAGGCGAGCCTCCAGGATCGATTGCAGCATGCGCTTAAATTCGAGGAGGGCGCGGACATAGGTCGCGAACATCTATTTGGCGAGCTTGTCCGCCAGCAAACCTCACGCATGTTTCAGGACAGCCGTCTTATGGCCGTGCCCACTGCGGATGTGGACCAAGCGCAGAAAAAACCGAGTGTTACCAACGTGGAAGGTGCCGGCTTGCTGCTAGCGAACTTGGCATCTTTGGCGGTGCCCGTGCTCAACGAAATAATGCTGGCCGTTGCTGCCAAGCAGATGATGTCCGACGTCTACCACGGTATCGAGGACTGGACCGAAGAACACACCGATCAAGCCCTGGGGCATCTGACCTCGGTGATCGAAACCCTGGGGGTCGCGGTCGCCGTCGGAGTGGTGGGGCACCGGGTCAATCTGTGGCTTAACAAATCCGAGTTTTTCCAAAGCCTGCGACCGGTGAAAATGTTCGACGGCTCGGTGAAGCTTCGCTCGCCAGAGCTTGCGCCATATCGTCGTTCCGTGGATTTGGCGGATGTCCCTGAGTTGGCCGATGGCCGTTATCAACGGGGCAAGGATAGCTACATCACCATTGACCAACAGCACTACCTGGTCGAACACGATACACAGACGAGTGAGTGGAAATTGATTCATCCCGGGCACTATGAAGAAGTCTCGCCTGTAATGCTGAGCAATGGCCAGGGGGCCTGGCGTTCTGAGCTGGAACTACCCTGGCAGTGGCCATCGGCGCGCTACCTGTTTCGCCGGTTGGGCAGCATCGCACGGGGGCTGGATGATCAAGCGATCGACTCGGTATTGGCGGTCAGTGGTGTGGATGACGCGCAATTGTGCCGCATGCATGTCGACCAGGCGCCCCTACCCGCCAGGCTCGCGGTCGCCCTGAAACGCTGGTGGCTTGACCAGGATATCGACCGGTTTATCGAACTGTTGCAAAAGAGCCAGCAAGTGTCCGATGAGGCGATGTCTGGCTATCTCCAACCCATGCTCCGCAAGGCATTGCCGGCAGAGGACGCCGAACCTGCGGTCAAAGCGCAGTGGGCAGAGGCCATGGTCAACGCCGCAAAGACCAAGCGCGCGGGTTTGTTCGAGCATTGCATCGCCCTGCACGATCCGGTGCCGGCTTCTGAAACAGCCTTGATCCTAAGAGATTTCCCGGGCCTGCCTCAGGAGATGGTCAACGAAATGATCTACCAGGCTTCTGATGCGCAATTGGCGCGTATGGCGAGTGAGGCGCGTGTCCCGTTGGCGTTGGCGGAGCAGGCCCGGTGGCACCTGCGTGATTTCCATGTGATGTGCGCCCTGGAAGGTTTCTATCGGCCCGATCGAGGTGATGTGCATTTCGAGAAACTGGCGCTAGGGCTGATCGAGCACTTGCCGGCCTGGAAAAACGGGATTTACGTTGAGTGGGTCGAAGTGGGGCCGGCCGGCAAACTGATCGCTAAAGGGGGGAAGGGCAAAGTCGTCAAGACGATGCGGATATTGGAGGGGGAGGGTAGCGGCTACGAAGTCTACGATGACAAGAACAAGTTGCCGGGTCAGTACAGCAACCTGTTCGAAGTCCTGAGCGCGGTCGATGGAAATATGACGACAGCTGATTTGCAGAGCCAGCTGACCGCCCTGGCCATCGCCGACCGCCCGCGAGCCGCAGCGCTGGTCAGCAAAGGAACGTGGCAGCCTTGGTTCAGAATGCCCACGCGCATGCGTGGCAATCGCTTGGGTTACCCGATGGCGGGCGAGGGAGCAGTAGGGGGGCATTTGGATTTTTATCTGGAACAATTCAAGATTCTCTATCCGAGAATGACTGACCAGGAAATCTCTGTGCATCTGGATCAGTTACGGGCATCCGGCATGAATTTACGGCTTCTGTTGGATGAAAAAACAACTGAGCTTCAAACATTACAGGAAACCCTGGAGGAGTGGGTAAGGAGGAAAGTAAAGGTACCAGGGCAGGAGCATACCGAGCGGCGGCGCCGAATTGCCGATACTCTGGTAGCTGCCTGGAGGCGCCAAAGCGCACGAATGTTCAACGTGCGTGGTGAGCTGACGGGGTATCGCTTGGACTTTCAAGGCGCTGACCTTAGCGAGCTTCCCGTCTTTCCCGCCGAAATCGATTTTGGCCACGTGCTGCAGCTTTCACTGCGAAACACCCGCTTGACCCAGGTTCCCAACGGGTTTCTAGATGCATTCTGTAAATTGAAGATACTCGATTTGGGTTCAAATCAATTGACCGAAATGCCACATGGAGTGGGCGACATGCAGGCGCTGGAGGAGCTGGATTGTGAAGCCAATGCCATTGTCTTGAATGCGCAGGCTTGCCAGGCCATCAGCTCCTTGCGCAGGTTGGAGCACCTCAATCTCAATGGTAATCCGCTGGGGCACATACCCGATGTGCGCTCAATGCGAGGGTTACGAATACTTGAGATGCGTAACACTCGAATCGATCGGATGCCACCTGGGTTGCTGCAGCTTTCACGCCTGGAGTTGGTGGATCTGCGCGAAAACCAACTCCGAGAGCTGGAGGAGGCTGTGTATGAATCGACTGCCCGGCAATCGCGCGTTCTCTTGCTGCAAGATAACCCGTTTTCCACTGAAACCCTGGCGCAGATAGACAGCTATCGAGAGCGTACCGGTGTCAACCTGGGAAGGCTGTCCGACTCAATGATGGATGAGTCCAGGCCTGAACTTTTTTTGGGCGCCAATCCCGATCCAGTTGAGACAGAGCTGCGTGAAAAGCGGTGGTTTGCGCTACGTCGGGAGCCAAACTCCCTGGAGTTTTTCAGGTTGCTGCACGCCCTGGTCGCAACAGCCGACTACGAACGAGCCCATGAAGAATTGGTGAGCAGGGTTTGGGGGGGCGTCGATGCGGCTTGTTCAAGCGGTGAGTTGCGCGAAGAGGTGTTTAAGAGAGCTGGAGATGGGCGCACTTGCGGGGACAGCATTGCGAACATTTTCAGTATCGTGGAAGTCGAGGTCGAAAGCTTCAAGGCGCGTGCAGTCGGCAACGATGTCCAGGTCAAGGGGCGTTTGCTGGATCTGGCAAAGGGCTTGTTCCGGTTGGAGAAACTGGAGTTGTTCGTTTATCAGGAAGTAAGGGCGCTCGGGGGGCAGGCTGTGCGTGAAGAGGTTGAATACAGCCTGGCGTATCGTACTCGCTTGGCCGGCAAGATGGGTTTGCCGGGTCAGCCCAGTAATATGATTTTTTCCAGCCTGACGGGTGTAACTGATGACGATGTCAAAAGGGCAGAGCAAGCCATCAAGGTGGCCGAGCGCGATGGAGATGCGTTGGCAGAGTTCGTGGTCAGGCAGGGGTTCTGGAGCGATTGGCTGAGAAAGCAGTACGCCGATGATTTCGAGCTGCTGCGTGCAACCATGGAAAATGATGAGCAGGCACTGGAAGCGCGTAAGCTCGATACCACTGGCCCTGAGTATGAGCAGCAATACCAAAAGATTGCCAAGGACTATCTGAAGAAGGAAGCGGCATGGTTGTTGAGCAAAACCAAAACACTCCTGGCTGAGCATCATGGGGGGAGTAACCCAGCCCCAACCCTGAGCAACGATTCAAGTACTTGAGCCTCCTGCATTTTTTATTGTCCGCAGAGGTTGTAACTTCGCGCAGGACCGGTACAATGGCGCGGCTCGCCAACAGGCGGGCGGCGTTATGGTGACCCTATCGGTCCCCCCGCAACGATCAGCCGTGAACCCGGTCAGGCCTGGAAGGGAGCAGCCGCAGCGGTGACATTGTGTGCCGGGGTGTGGCTGGTGGGGTCGCCACCTATCTCTAAGCCCTTGAATTCTCAAGGCTTTCTCAGTAAAAATCTCGAAGTGTGACAGCGTTTAGGTACACCTAAGTGGTGCACATAACGGCATGCTAGCGTGTCTGTTTCAGCTATTGCACTCGCGCATCGTAAAGTCTCCTACACCCGCACTCAGTCTCCTTGTGAAAGGGCGGCTATGCCTTCGTCAATGAAGTCATGCTGGAAAAAGCGGATTCGCTGGCCTTGTTGGTCAGCCGTCTGGGTCGCTATCCCTACACCATGGCGAGCGGTGGCTGACCCTGCTGGCTCAAGGGTGGTAGCGAGCAATGATTCTGTCGATCTCACCCGACTGTTTCATGCGTTGCAATGTTTGCAGGATGGGTTGCACGGGCACCGAGGGCGCATTGCGCACATA
The DNA here is from genome assembly GCA_964453495.1 of uncultured Pseudomonas sp. Lineage (GTDB taxonomy): Bacteria > Pseudomonadota > Gammaproteobacteria > Pseudomonadales > Pseudomonadaceae > Aquipseudomonas. The sequence goes on from CAYVPI010000037.1 coordinate 19,862, forward strand.
GCAGCCCAGGGCCTGTTCTTCGAGTACGGCAAGGCTTTGCAGCTGCTGCTCGGCTGGCAGTTGGTGGTTGAACCAGTCCAGGGACAGCTGATTGCTGACGGCGTACTCGAAGCGTCCGGCTTTAAGTTTCTCTAGCACCTGCAATTGATTGCGCGCGTCCTCTCGGCGCAGGCGATCGCTGTCGAACAAGGGTTGCAGGGCCGGGTAGTGGTAACCCAGGACGGTGCCGATTTTTTGCTTGGGCAAGGTTTCGGGGGCGGTGGGGGTGTTGTGCTTGGTGGTGCTGATCAATACGTCGCGCTGGTGGATCAAAGGCTGGCTGAATACATAGCTGGGTGCAAGATCGGGCAGCCAGGACCGGGTGGCGTAGCAACGCACATCGATATCGCCGTTCTCCATGGCCTTTTGCAGGCGCAGGCGGGCCATCACGTGGTACTGAGGCGTAAAACCGACCTGGCTGGCCAGGCTTTGGGTAATGTCGTAGATAATGCCTTCGACGGGTTGCCCGTTTTCCACGCGCACCAGCGGCATGGTCCAGCTTTCGGGGATAGACAAGCGCAGGGTGGGCTCTGCGGCCAGGCATTGACAGGTCAGCAGCGCGAGTGCGCACAACGCTAGACGCATCGGGTTCTCCGTGAAATGGCTGAGTGCCGGGCCGGCTCACAAGCTTGCAGCTTAATCAGAACACGCGGCGATTGCCCAGCGTTTTTAACGGGGTATGGGGTGCTGCCCGGCTGGATGTGCACATCGGGTGCAATTTCGCCCTCGCTCCGCTACGATTAGCGGTCTTTGGCATTTCAAACGCGACGGTTTTCGATGAGTTATCAGGTTCTTGCACGTAAATGGCGTCCGCGCTCGTTCCGCGAAATGGTCGGCCAGACCCATGTGCTCAAGGCCCTGATCAACGCGCTGGACAACCAGCGCCTGCACCACGCCTACCTGTTCACCGGCACTCGTGGGGTGGGCAAGACCACCATCGCGCGGATCATCGCCAAGTGCGTGAACTGTGAAACCGGGATTACTTCCACGCCGTGCGGCACTTGCTCGGTGTGCCGCGAGATCGACGAAGGGCGCTTCGTCGACCTGATCGAAATCGACGCCGCGAGCCGAACCAAGGTCGAGGACACCCGCGAGTTGCTCGACAACGTGCAATACGCACCGAGCCGCGGGCGCTTCAAGGTCTACCTGATCGACGAAGTGCACATGCTGTCCACTCACTCGTTCAATGCCTTGCTCAAGACCCTGGAAGAGCCGCCGCCCTATGTGAAGTTCATCCTGGCGACGACGGACCCGCAAAAGCTGCCGGCGACCATTCTGTCCCGTTGCCTGCAGTTCTCCCTGAAGAACATGACCCCCGAGCGAGTGGTCGAGCACCTGAGCCATGTGCTGAGCGTCGAGAACGTGCCATTCGAAGACGACGCCCTGTGGCTGCTGGGCCGCGCCGCCGACGGCTCGATGCGCGATGCCATGAGCCTGACCGACCAGGCCATCGCCTTTGGCGAGGGCAAGGTGCTGGCCGCAGACGTACGGGCGATGCTCGGTACGCTGGATCATGGCCAGGTGTATGGCGTGCTTCAGGCATTGCTCGAGGGCGATGCCCGTGGCCTGCTCGAGGCGGTACGCCAGCTGGCCGAGCAAGGGCCGGACTGGAATGGCGTGCTGGCCGAAATGCTCAACGTGTTGCACCGGGTAGCCATTGCTCAGGCATTGCCGGAGGCTGTCGACAACGGCCATGGTGATCGCGACCGGGTGCTGGCACTGGCCCAGGCTCTGCCTGCCGAAGACGTACAGTTTTACTACCAGATGGGCCTGATCGGCCGCCGCGACCTGCCCTTGGCACCGGACCCGCGCGGCGGTTTCGAAATGGTCTTGCTGCGCATGCTGGCCTTCCGCCCAGCCGATAGCGATGACGCGCCAAGGCCCGTGCTAAAGACAGTGGGGATCAGCCAGGCCACAGCTGAATCCTCCCCGGCAGTGGCGGTGGCGGTGGCGGCGCCGGTAGTGGCAGTGGTTGCACCGCTGCCTGTTGCGCCAGTGGCCAGCGCGCCAGAGCCCGAGCCGGTGCCGGTCGTGGATGTTCCACCGGTGCCTGCCCCAGAGCCAGCGCCCATCGCGGTAGTCACGGCCGAAGAAGTCGACCTGCCCTGGAACGAGCCGAAGGTCAGTGCCCCCGAGCCTGTCAGTGAGCCGGTGCCGGAGGTTGCGGCTGCGCCGGTGGCGTTTGCCAAAGAGGCTGAGCCCACGCCTGTCAGCACAGTGGAGCAGGCGCCCGCGCCGTACATTGCCCAACCGGCACCCCAGGACGACATCGGTTATAGCCTTGCTGGCATGGAGCGTGATGACGAGCCACCGCTGGACGACGATTACGACCCGGTGGACATGGATTCGGCGAACTACAGCTTTCTCGATGACCTGGCCAGCGAAGCGGCCGCGCCGGCACCTGCCGAACCGGAACTGTTGCCGGCCTCCCAACCGGCCACGGGCCTGGCCCTGGATTGGCTGGAGCTGTTTCCGAAATTGCCGATATCCGGCATGACCGGCAGCATCGCAGCCAACTGCACGCTGGTTGCCGTCGAGGGCGACCACTGGTCGTTGCACTTGGACCCGGCGCATAGCGCACTGTTCAACGCAACCCAGCAACGCCGCCTGAACGACGCCTTGAACCAACATCATGGCCGTACCCTGACGCTGGATATCCAATTGATTCGCCCCGAGCAGGAGACGCCTGCCCAGGCAGCCGCGCGCAAGCGGGCCAACCGTCAGAGCGAGGCGGAGGCGTCGATCCATGCCGATCCGTTCATCCAACAAATGATGCAACAGTTCGGTGCAATCATTCGTGACGATACTATTGAACCTGTCGACGCTTTGGTCAGCCAAAGCGAATAACCTGTTAACAGTATCTGCGCGCGCCCGAAGTGCCGCGCAGAGCCCAACCAATCAACCTTTGAGGTGTTCCCCCATGATGAAAGGTGGCATGGCCGGCCTGATGAAGCAGGCTCAGCAAATGCAGGAAAAAATGGCCAAGATGCAGGAAGAACTGGCCAACGCCGAAGTTACCGGCCAGTCCGGTGCCGGCCTGGTCAGCGTGGTGATGACCGGTCGTCACGACGTCAAGCGCATCAGCCTGGATGACAGCCTGATGCAGGAAGACAAGGAAGTGCTGGAAGACCTGATCGCCGCCGCCGTCAACGACGCCGTGCGCAAGGTCGAGGCCAACAGCCAGGAAAAAATGGGCGGCATGACCGCCGGCATGCAGTTGCCGCCAGGCTTCAAGATGCCGTTCTGAGCCCTCTGGGTACGGTTGCGATGCCAGGCTTTTGCCTGGCATTTTTGTTGCCCGGCCTATACTGATGCCCTGGTTCAACCCGCTGACGCTCGCCGGGCAGCGGAGTAGAGTGGTATGGGTTTCTCGATCAGGGAGTGTCTGCGATGGCCGAGCAAATGATCCTCAACCAGCGCATCGTGCTGGCTTCTCGCCCTGTGGGCGCGCCAACGCCGGAAAATTTCCGGATGGAGCGGGTGGCGTTGTCGGAGCTTGAAGAGGGCCAGGTGTTGTTGCGCACCTTGTACCTCTCGCTTGACCCCTATATGCGGGGTCGCATGAGCGATGCCCCCTCATACGCGGCGCCGGTGCAGATCGACGAGGTCATGACCGGCGGTGCGGTGAGCCGGGTCGAACTTTCGCGCCATCCCAAGTTCAGCGAGGGTGACCTGGTCGTCGGTGTCACCGGCTGGCAGAGCCACTGTATTTCCGATGGCAAACAATTGAAGCCCCTGCCACCGGGCTTGCCCAGCCCTTCGCTGGCGTTGAGCGTACTGGGCATGCCGGGTATGACCGCCTACATGGGGCTGATGGACATCGGCCAGCCAAAGGCAGGCGAAACCCTGGTGGTGGCTGCAGCGTCCGGGGCGGTGGGCTCGGTGGTCGGTCAGGTCGCCAGGATCAAGGGGCTGCGGGTGGTCGGGGTGGCCGGAGGGGCGGAGAAATGCCGCTATGTGGTCGAGGAGCTTGGCTTTGATGCCTGTGTGGATCACAAAAGCCCAACCTTCACCCGGGATTTGGCGCAAGCCTGTGAGAAGGGTATCGATATCTACTTCGAGAATGTCGGGGGCGAGGTGTTCGATGCCGTATTGCCGCTGCTCAACCCCAAGGCGCGCATCCCTTTATGCGGCTTGATTGCCCAGTACAACGCCAGCGCCCTGCCGGAGGGGCCGGACCGGCTGGCGTTGTTGCAGCGCACCTTGCTGACAAAGCGGATCCGCATGCAGGGTTTTATCGTCTTCGATGATTATGGCGACCGCCAGCAGGAGTTTTATGCGGCAATGGCGCCCTGGGTGCGTGATGGCAAAGTGCGTTTTCGCGAGGACCTGGTCGAGGGCCTCGATCATGCTCCTACTGCTTTCATCGGGCTGCTGGAGGGGCGTAATTTTGGCAAGCTGGTGGTCAAAGTATCGGACGCCTGAGTATTTGACGGCGCTGGCAGGCGCCGGTATAAACCCGCTCTCGTTGTTATGTCAGGCCATTGACCATGAGCTTCAGCCCACTGATTCGCCAACTGATCGACGCCTTGCGCACCTTGCCCGGCGTAGGCCAGAAAACCGCCCAACGCATGGCCCTGCAACTGCTCGAGCGTGATCGCAGCGGCGGCACCCGGCTGGCCCAGGCGCTCAACCAGGCGATGGAAGGGGTCGGGCATTGCCGCCAATGCCGAACCCTGACCGAAAACGAGTTGTGCCCGCAATGCGCCGACACTCGCCGCGATGACAGCTTGCTGTGTGTGGTTGAAGGGCCAATGGATGTGTATGCGGTAGAGCAGACTGGCTACCGGGGGCGTTATTTCGTGCTCAAGGGGCATTTGTCCCCGCTCGATGGCCTGGGGCCGGAGGCTATTGGCATTCCGCAGCTGCTGGCGCGTATCGAGACCCAAGGGAGCTTCACCGAGGTGATCCTGGCCACCAACCCGACTGTGGAAGGTGAGGCGACTGCGCATTACATCGCGCAGTTGCTGGGGGATAAAGGCTTGATCGTGTCGCGCATCGCCCATGGCGTGCCGCTGGGGGGTGAGCTGGAACTGGTGGATGGCGGGACGCTGGCGCATTCGTTTGCGGGGCGCAAGCCGATATCGTTGTGAGTCAGTAGCGGCCCTATCGCGGGCAAGCCCACTCCTATATGGACCGCATAACTCCTGTAGGAGCGGGCTTGCCCGCGATGAGGCCGCTACTGGCTACTTCTCGTCCAGCGCAAAGCTGGTCAGAGAAAACGTCGGAATACCCAATGCTTGCATCTTTTGCGACCCACCCAGCTCCGGCAAGTCGATGATCGCCGCCGCTTCGAACACTTGCGCGCCCATGCGCCGAACCAGGTTCGCCGCAGCGATCAAGGTACCACCGGTGGCAATCAAGTCATCGAAGATCAGCACCGAGTCGCCTTCGCACAGGCTGTCGGCATGTACTTCCAGAAAACATTCGCCGTACTCGGTCTGGTAACCCTCGGCAATGACATCGGCCGGCAGCTTACCTTGCTTGCGGAACAGGATCAGCGGCTTGTTCAGTTGGTGGGCGATGATCGCGCCGATCAAGAAGCCACGCGCATCCATGGCACCGATATGGCTGAAGTCGGCCTCGACATAGCGCTCGATGAAGCTGTCGGCCACATGACGCAGGCCGCGCGGCGATTGAAACAGCGGGGTGATGTCGCGAAAGACCACACCGGGCTTGGGAAAGTCCAATACCGGGCGGATCAGGGATTTGAGGTTGAAGGGTTCGATGACCATCGTCGAGGTGTCCTGGCGGGCATAATGCTCGCCAGTATACCTGTTATGTTGGCTAATCAGCCTTCGAGCGAACCACCGGCCAGCGCACACAGCTGGATCGGGTCGAGGATGCGTATTTCCTTGCCTTCAGCTTCGATCAGGCCATTTTGCTGGAAGCGGGTGAACACCCGGGACACGGTTTCCACCGCCAGGCCCAGGTAGTTGCCGATTTCGTTGCGCGACATGCTCAGGCGGAACTGGTTGGCCGAATAACCACGGGCACGGAAGCGTGCCGACAGGTTGACCAGGAAGGTAGCGATGCGCTCGTCGGCGGTTTTCTTCGACAGCAGCAGCATCATTTGCTGATCGTCGCGAATTTCCCGGCTCATTACGCGCATGAGCTGGCGGCGCAACTGCGGCAGTTGCACAGACAACTCGTCCAGACGTTCGAAGGGGATTTCACAAACCGACGTGGTTTCTTGCGCCTGGGCCGATACCGGATAGGCTTCGGTGTCCATTCCCGACAAACCGACCAGTTCGCTGGGCAGGTGAAAGCCGGTGATCTGTTCTTCGCCGCTGTCGCTCAGGCTGAAGGTTTTCAGGGCGCCGGAGCGCACCGCGTAAACCGAGCCGAAATCGTCGCCCTGGCGGAACAGGAACTCACCCTTTTTCAGTGGGCGGCCGCGTTTGACGATGTCATCGAGGGCATCCATATCTTCCATGTTCAATGAAAGTGGCAGGCACAGCGGCGCCAGGCTGCAATCCTTGCAATGGGCCTGATTATGATTGCGCAGCTTAACTGGCTCGGACATTTCTTCAATCCTTGTGGGAAAACACACATAAGCTGTAAGGGTAACCCAGGGATGTCTTTCGAACCAGTGAACACCGTATCAGGCAGTGCTTTCAAGCATTCAGATCACTCGGGAAAAACGCTGTTGTTGCTGTTCCTGCAGATAGCCATCGAACACCATGCACACTGAACGCACCAGCAAACGCCCAGCCGGCAGTACCGAGATCCTGTCGGCGTCCAGCTCGATCAAGCCGTCAGCGGCCATTTGTCGCAGCACTGGCCACTGCTCGGCAAAGTAGCCGCGAAAATCGATGTTGAAGGCCTGTTCGATGCGGGAAAAATCCAACTCGAAATGGCAGATCAGCTGCGCAATCACTGCGCGGCGCAGCTGATCGTCGTCACTGCACACCAGCCCGCGACTGGTGGGTAGCTGGCTATCAGCCAAACTGCTCTGGTATTGATGGATATCACTGAGGTTCTGGCTGTACCGGTCGCCCACCTGGCTGATAGCCGACACGCCGAGGCCGATCAGGTCGCAATGGCCATGGGTGGTGTAGCCCTGGAAATTGCGTTGCAGGGTCGATTCTTCCTGGGCGATGGCCAGCTCGTCGTCGGGCAGGGCGAAGTGGTCCATGCCGATATAGCGATAGCCGGCGCGGGTCAGTTGCTCGATGGTGTTTTGCAGCATCTGCAGTTTGAGCGCAGGGGCGGGCAGGTCGCTGCTGTCGATGCGGCGCTGGGGCATAAAGCGCTCAGGCAAGTGCGCGTAGTTGAACACCGAAAGCCGGTCCGGTTGCAGCTTGATCACTTCGTCGACCGTGCGGGCGAAACCTTCGGCGCTTTGCTTGGGCAGGCCGTAGATCAGGTCGATGTTGATCGAGCGAAATTGCAGAGTGCGCGCTGCTTCGACAATGGCGCGGGTCTGGTCCAGGCTCTGCAGGCGATTGACGGCGCGTTGCACCACCGGGTCCAGGTCCTGCACGCCCAGGCTGACGCGGTTGAAGCCCAGCTCACGCAGCAGGCCCATGGTCGACCAGTCGGCTTCACGGGGGTCGATTTCGATGCTGTAGTCACCGGAATCATCGTCGAGCAATTGGAAGTGCCGGCGCAGGTGCGCCATCAACTGGCGCAGTTCGTCATGGCTGAGGAAGGTCGGGGTGCCGCCGCCAAAATGCAATTGCTCGACGGTTTGCCGGGCATCGAGATGGCAGCCGAGCAGGCGGATTTCCTCTTCCAGGGCTTGCAGGTAGGGCTGGGCGCGGCCCCGGTCCTTGGTGATGACCTTGTTGCAAGCGCAGTAGTAGCAGATGTTCGCGCAGAACGGCACGTGCACATACAGCGACAGCGGGCGCAGGGCTTTGCGGCTTTCGCGCAAGGCATGCAGCAGGTCGAAGCTGCTGATCTGCTCGTGGAACTGTAGGGCAGTGGGATAAGAGGTATAGCGCGGCCCCGCCAGGTCGTAACGGCGGATCAGATCGGCGTCCCAACGAAGTGCGTCGAGCATGTGGGCATTCCCTGGAGTGGCTGGCGATTTACCAGAGTCTAGGGCGCCACGTCAGGGGCTCGTTGATTTGTATCAAGGTTGTAGCAATCTGTCAGTGGCCCATGAGCCAGTGTTGGTGCGGCCCTGGCAGGGTCCACAGGCCAAACAGGATCACCAGCAGGCCACCGGCGATACGAACGCCACGTTGGCGCAGCAGAGCGCTGGTGCGTTCGGCGGCAAGGCCGGTGGCCAGTAGTACCGGCCAGGTGCCCAAGCCGAAGGCGAGCATCAGTGCGGCGCTGTCGACGGCATTGCCCTGGCTCGCGGCCCAGAGCAGGGTGCTGTAGACCAGGCCGCAAGGCAGCCAGCCCCACAAGGCACCCAGCAGTAGCGCCCGGGGCAGGCTGGAGACTGGCAGCAGGCGGTTGGCCACGGGTTGGATGTGTCGCCACAGGCCACGGCCCAGGCCCTCGATGCGGGTCAGGCCGCTCCACCAACCGGCCAGGTACAAGCCCATGGTGATCAACAGCAAGGCGGCGACCACGCGCATGGCCATCGCCGCCGGGCTGTTGGCCACGGCCCAACCGGCCAGGCCGATCAGCAAGCCCGCACCGGTGTAGCTGAGAATACGCCCCAGGTTGTAGGCCAGCAGCAGGCGAAAGCGGCGGCTGCGTTGCTCCTTGGGAATGGCCAGGGTCAGGGCGCCCATCAGGCCGCCACACATGCCCAGGCAGTGACCGCCGCCGAGCAGGCCGAGGATCAATGCCGACACCAGCAGGGGCGCCAGTTCAAGCACGGGGTGGCACCTTGTCGTGCGGCTCATCCTGGGTGTGCGGTTGCGCCTGGTTGGCTTCGTCCACGGCGGCCTGGTGCTTGGGGTCCTGGTCGTCGAAGAGGATGCTGTGAGCGGGGCCGTCGAGGTCATCGTACTGGCCGCTGTCGACCGCCCAGAAGAAGATGTAGATGGCCACTGCGACGATCAGCAGCGCCGCTGGAATCATGACGTAAAGCGCGGGCATGGTAACTCCTAGGCTGCCACCGGCAGAGGGCCGGCCGCTGGCTGGGTGGCGGCCTGCCAGCCCTTCATGCGGGTCAGGCGCAGGGCGTTGAGCACCACGGTCAGCGAGCTGATGGACATGCCGACAGCAGCCCAGACTGGCGTGATCCAGCCAAGGGCTGCGAACGGCAACATGAGGCCATTGTACAACCCTGCCCACAAAAGGTTTTCGATGATAATGCGACGGGTACGGCGGGCCAGGCCAATGGCATGCACCAACGCATCGAGGCGATTGGACAGCAGCACCGCATCGGCGCTGGTCTTGGCAAGGTCAGTGGCCGAGCCCATGGCGATGCTGATGTCGGCAGCCGCCAGCACCGGCACATCGTTAACGCCATCGCCCAGCATCAGCACTTTGCGACCTTGCTGATGAAGGCTTTGCAGTACTTGCAGCTTGTCGTCGGGGCGCAAGCCACCGCGTGCCGCGTCGATGCCCAGTTCGGCGGCTACGCTTTGGACCATCGGCGAACTGTCGCCCGACAGCAGCAGGGTGTTCCAGCCGCGCGCCTTGCAAGCGGCGAGCAACGCTGGGGCATCGCTGCGCAGGCGGTCGTCGAGGACGAACCAGGCCAGGGCGCCATCACTGTCGCCCAACAACAACCATTGCCCGGCTTCGTCCGGCATCGGTGGCACAGCGCAACCACTGAGGGCGCAGACGAAGGCGGGTTGGCCGATGCGCAGGCGCTGGCCGTTGACCAAGCCCTCCAAGCCCAAGCCTGGCGTGCTGAGGACTTCTTCGGCGGCCTCAGACGCTCGGCCAAAGGCACGGGCAATGGGGTGTTCGGAGCGGTTTTCCAGGGCAGCAGCCAGCATCAGGCAACGGTCGGCATCCAGGCTCGCCAGCGGGCGGATGGCGCGCAAGGCCAGGCGCCCCTCGGTGAGGGTGCCGGTCTTGTCGAAAATCACCGTATCGATCTGGTTGAGGCCTTCGAGCACATGCCCGCGGGTCAGCAACAAACCGAGTTTGTGCAGGGTGCCGGTGGCTGCCGTGAGCGCGGTGGGGGTCGCCAGGGACAGCGCGCAAGGGCAGGTCGCCACCAGCATGGCCAGGACGATCCAGAACGCCCGCGATGGGTCCAGTTGCCACCACAACAGGCCAATGCCGGCCGCGGCGATCAACGAGAACAACAGGAACCATTGGGCGGCGCGGTCGGCGATCTGGGCCAGGCGTGGCTTTTCCGCCTGGGCCCGCTCCAGCAGGCGGACAATAGCCGACAGGCGCGTATCCTGGCCCAGGGCCAGGACCTCAACGGTCAATGCTCCTTCGACATTGAGTGTGCCGGCGGTAACGGCATCGCCGGGGTGGCGCGGCTGGGGCAGGTATTCGCCGGTCAGCAGTGACTCGTCGACGCTCGATTGGCCGTCGAGAATCTTGCCGTCGGCGGGCAGTACCGCGCCAGGATGCACCAGCACCCGATCACCGATCTTCAGTTCGCTCAGCAGGATGCGTTCGCTGTGCCCCTGTGCATCGAGGCGCAGGCAGGAGGCGGGCAACAGGTTGACCAACTGCGCGGTGGCTGTTGCCGTTCGCTCGCGGGCACGCCGCTCCAGGTAACGGCCGGCCAGCAGGAACAGGGCGAACATGCCCACGGCATCGAAATACAGCTCGCCGGTGCCGGTGATGGCGGTCCAGATACCGGCGATGTAGGCACCGCCGATGGCCAGGGACACCGATACATCCATGGTCAGGTGGCGGGTGCGCAGGTCGCGCACGGCGCCACGGAAAAACGGCGTGCAGCTGTAGAACACGATGGGTGTGGTCAAAAACAGCGCGACCCAGCGCAGGATGGTGTGCATCTGCGGGCTCAGGTCGATATTGAATTCGGGCCAGGTGGCCATGGTCGCCATCATGGCCTGGAACCACAGCAGGCCGGCGACACCGAGCTGGCGCAGGGCGGTGCGGTTTTCGCTGGCCAATTGTTCGGCCGCCCGGTCGGCCTGATAGGGGTGGGCGGCGTAGCCGATCTGGCGCAGTTCGGCCAGCACCTGGCTCAGAGGCAACTGGCTGTCCTGCCACTGCACATGCAAGCGGTGGTTGGACAGGTTCAGGCGTGCTTCGGCCACGGCCGGCAGGCTGCGCAGGTGCTTCTCGATCAACCAGCCACAGGCCGCGCAACTGATGCCCTCGATCAACAGTGTGGTTTCGGCCAGTTCACCGGTATGGCGCACGAAGGGTTGCTGCACATCGGCGCGATCGTACAGGGCCAGTTCATCGACCAATTGCACCGGCAGGGCTTGCGGGTTGGCCGAGGCTTCGCTGCGATGCTGATAGTAGCTTTCCAGGTTGCCGGCCACGATGGCTTCGGCCACGGCCAGGCACCCCGGACAGCAGAACTCGCGGGGCTGGCCCAGGACGCTGGTGATGTAGCGGCTGCCGCCGGGGACGGGCAGGGCGCAGTGGAAACAGGGGGTCGGGCTGGTCATGGCATCTGTCGAAAGTACACGCAAACCTTGTAGCAGCTGCCGCCAGGCTGCGACCGAGCGCGCAGCGGTCGCAGGGCTATAAATCCTCTGAAGGCCCTTCGGGCCTTAACGCAGCCTGGCGGCAGCTGCTACAGGAACTCTAGTTCTTCAGGTCTTCGGCGCCCTGTAATGGCTCATCGCCCAGCAGCAGGGTTTTGTCATGCCCAACCTGTTCCTCTTCGAACATCCGCCAGATGTGCTCATCCTGGGTGCCGAGCAGCTCGACGAAACGCCGACCCTCGATCTTGTCGCTGAGCTGGCCGATGTAGCGGCCGGCTTCGCTATCGCTGTGGGTCAGGACGATCTTGCGGTCCTTCTCTGGCTGGGTCGGCGAGATCAGGTTCAGCTCCAGGGTCTGCGGCTGGCTGCCACCATCCAGGCGCAGGTCGACTTCGCCGGTCAGTTCATCCAGGTGCACGCTGGCGCGCAGCTTCAGGTTCTGGGCCAGCAGCTCGCGATCGAGCGAGCGGTTGATGCCCTTGCCGGCCTCGTAATAGTTGTCGTTGACCAGGTTGTCCGGGTTGTTCACCGCGATGGTGACCATGGTCAGACTCAGGGCGACTGAAGTGGCCAGTACACCGATGATGATCCAGGGCCAGAGGTGCTTGTACCAGGGGCTGGTGGCTGTTGCAGGCATAAATAAATCTCTTATCGAGTTTGCGGGCCGATGAACCGGCTCTTGGCTTCAACACTGACATCGTTGTCGTCGGCATCCTTGAGGATGAAGCGTACCTCGTTGGTACTCGACGGCAGTTTTTCCGGTGCAATCGACAGTTCCACCGGCATTGTAAAGATATCCCCCGCGGCCACGCGGATTTCGCGTTTGCCTTGTAGCTTGAGGTCCGGCAGGCCGGTGGCTTCGAGCACGTAGGTGTGGTCGCGCTGGTCCTTGTTCATGACCTTGAGGCTGTAGACGTTTTCGATCCGCCCCTCGGCGTTTTCGCGGTAGAGCACGCGGTCCTTGCTGACGTCGAAGCCCACCAGCGAGCGCATGAAGAACGCCGTGACCAGAAGGCTGATCATCGCCAGCAATACCACGGCATAGCCGATCAGTCGTGGGCGCAGTTTATGGGTTTTTTGCCCGGAAAGGTTGTGTTCGGTGGTGTAGCTGATCAGGCCGCGGGGGTAATCCATCTTGTCCATGATGTTGTCGCAGGCATCGATGCAAGCGGCGCAGCCGATGCACTCGATCTGCAGGCCGTCGCGGATGTCGATGCCGGTGGGGCAGACCTGAACGCACATGGTGCAGTCGATGCAATCACCCAGGCCCTGGGCCTTGTAGTCGATGCCTTTCTTGCGCGGCCCACGGCCTTCACCGCGGCGTGGGTCGTAGGAGACGATCAGGGTGTCCTTGTCGAACATCACACTCTGGAAGCGGGCATAGGGGCACATGTAGATGCACACCTGCTCGCGCAGCCAGCCAGCATTGCCGTAGGTAGCCAGGGTGAAGAAACCGACCCAGAAGTACGACCAGCCATCGGCCTGCCCTGTGAAGAAGTCGATAACCAGCTCACGTATCGGCGAGAAGTAGCCGACGAAGGTCATGCCGGTGACGAAGCCGATCAGCAGCCACAGGCTGTGCTTGCTGAACTTGCGCAGGAACTTGTTGGCACTCATGGGCGCCTTGTCGAGCTTGATGCGCTGGTTGCGGTCGCCTTCGGTGACCTTTTCGCACCACATGAAAATCCAGGTCCAGACGCTTTGCGGGCAGGTATAGCCGCACCAGACCCGGCCCGCATAGACGGTGATGAAGAACAGGCCAAAGGCGCTGATGATCAACATCCCCGACAGCAGGATGAAGTCCTGGGGCCAGAAGGTGGCGCCGAAAATGAAGAACTTGCGTTCGGGCAGGTTCCACCACACCGCTTGATGGCCGCCCCAGTTCAGCCAGACTGTGCCGAAGTACAGCAAAAAGAGTACGGCACCGCCGACCATGCGCAAGTTACGAAAGAGGCCGGTGAAGGCGCGGGTGTAGATTTTTTCCCGAGCGGCGTAGAGGTCGACGCTGTTGTTATCTTTCTTGGCAGGGGGGGTAACATCGTGTACCGGAATCTGGTTGCTCATCATTGAGTCCCACGGCAGTGGAAAAGTGCCATAGCCAGTACGTGCCGGCTACAGTCAGAAGAGTATCGCTCTAGCCCGCATGATACGCCTGTCGCGCCGCCGGATGGGAGGGTGCGGCAATCAGCCGCGTTGGGGAAAGCCAGTTGATGGTGTAATGACTTGAATCAATTGACTTGAAGAAGAGGGCGTTCAGCGCTTGCGTTCATTGGCCCCAGGGATTCAGCAATCCGGCGCCGCTGGCTTCGAAATCCGCGACGTTTCGAGTCACGATGGTCAGGCCATGCACCAGTGCGGTTGCTGCAATCAGTGCATCGCATTCGCTGCGAGGGTCGGGTACATGCAATTGAGCGCATCGCCTGGCAACTACACTGTCGACGGCCAGGATTCTACCGCTGAACGCCGGTAATACATGGTTCTGCAACCATGTGCGCAGCGTTGCACCCTGACCGGGATCGCGCCGTTCGATGCGCAGGACGCCAGGGGGAACAATGGATAGATCGACCGCCTTGTACGCGGTATCGCCCAAACCAAACAAAACGGCCCCGCCAATGTAAATTGGCGGGGCCGTTTGTTGTTTCAGGCTATTGCCTTATTCTGCAGCTTTCTCACCGTGCGAGAGGCTGTAGACGTAGGCGGCCAGCAGGTGAACCTTGTCGTTACCCTGCATTTGCTCCTGGGCAGGCATCTGGCCCTGGCGGCCGTAACGGATGGTCTGCTGCAGCTGGGCGAAGCTCGAACCGTAGATGAAGGCCTGCGGGTGAGTCAGGTTAGGCGCGCCCATGGCTGGGGTGCCTTTGCCTTCAGGGCCGTGGCAGGCCACGCAGTTGGCAGCGAAGATCTTCTGGCCATTGGCTGGATCGGCTTTCGCGCCTTCAGGCAGCTTGCGACCATCAAGGTTGGTCAACACGAACGCCGCAACGTCGGCAACGCCTTGTTCGCCGATGACTTCGGCCCAGGCCGGCATCACACCGTGACGACCGCCCATGATGGTGGTCTTGATGGTTTCAGGCTCGCCACCCCAGCGCCAGTCGGCGTCGGTCAGGTTGGGGAAACCGTAGGCGCCCTTGGCGTCGGAACCGTGACAAACCGAGCAGTTGGAGGCGAACAGGCGGCCACCCATCTTCAGGGCTTGCGGGTCCTTGGCGACTTCTTCGATTGGCATGGCTGCGAATTTGGCGAAGATCGGACCGAACTTGGCGTCCGACTTGGCCATTTCCTTTTCCCACTCGTGAACGCCGGTCCAGCCGGTCTGGCCGTTGGCGAACGCGGTCTGCTTGTCGTTATCGAGGTAGTTGTAACCCGGCAGCAGGCCTTTCCAGTTGCCCAGGCCCGGGTACAGCACCAGGTAGCCCAGGGCGAAGATGATGGTGCCCACGAACAGCATGAACCACCATTTCGGCAGTGGGTTGTCGTACTCCTCGATCCCGTCGAAGGAGTGGCCAACCGTTTCTTCGGTGGCTTCGCTGCGCTGGCCCTTGCGGGTGGACAGCAGCAGCCAGGTCAGGGCGAAGATCGTGCCGAGACTGAGGACTGTGACGTACAGACTCCAGAATGTAGTCATTCTTTGTTACTCCTAGAAGCTTGCTCGACGTGCTTGATGGCTTCGGGATCATCCGCAAAAGGCAGCAAGGTCGCGTCTTCAAACTCCGACTTGCGCTTGGGGCTGAACACCCACAACGCCAGACCGATGAAGGCCACCATCACAACAACGGTGCCCAGGCCACGAATCATCCCGATATCCATCTAAATCACCGTTTGCTTTTGATGATGGTGCCCAGGCCTTGCAGATAGGCCACCAGCGCGTCCATTTCGGTTTTGCCCTTCACAGCATCCTTGGCGCCGGCGATGTCTTCGTCGGTGTAAGGGACGCCGAGCGTGCGCAAGACTTCCATTTTCTTGGCGGTGTCTTTGCCGTCGAGCTTGTTTTCCACGAGGAACGGGTAGGCCGGCATTTTCGACTCGGGCACCACGTTGCGCGGGTTGTACAAATGCGCACGCTGCCAGTCATCGGAGTAACGACCGCCGACACGGGCCAGGTCCGGACCGGTACGCTTGGAACCCCACAGGAACGGGTGGTCCCAGACGCTTTCACCGGCGACCGAGTAGTGGCCGTAACGTTCGGTTTCAGCACGGAACGGGCGGATCATCTGCGAGTGGCAGCCGACACAGCCGTTGGCGATGTACACGTCGCGGCCTTCCAGCTCCAGGGCCGAACGAGGCTTCATGCCCTCGACCGGCTTGTTGGTGACGTCCTGGAAGAACAGCGGGACGATCTGGGTCAGGCCGCCGATGCTGACAGCAATGACCATGAAGAAGGCCAGCAGGCCAATATTCTTCTCAACTGCTTCGTGCTTCATCAATGAGCTCCAACGACAGCGATCTTAGTGGCCGCTTCAGCTTCAGCCGGGTTCGAGGCACGGACGGTACGGAACACGTTGTAGGCCATCAGCAGCATGCCGCTGGCGAAGAACGCACCGCCCAGCGCGCGGACGATGAAGCCAGGGTGGCTGGCTTGCAGCGCTTCGACGAAGGAGTAGGTCAGGGTGCCGTCGTCGTTGATGGCGCGCCACATCAGGCCCTGGGTGATGCCGTTGACCCACATCGAGGCGATGTAGAGCACGGTACCGATGGTCGCGAGCCAGAAGTGGGTGTTGATCAGGCCGGTGCTGTGCATCTGCGCACGACCGAACAGTTTCGGGATCATGTGGTAGATGGCGCCGATCGAGATCATCGCAACCCAGCCCAAGGCACCGGCGTGTACGTGGCCGATGGTCCAGTCGGTGTAGTGCGACAGCGAGTTGACCGTCTTGATGGCCATCATCGGGCCTTCGAAGGTCGACATGCCGTAGAACGCCAGCG
>CAYVPI010000038.1:0-35521 GCA_964453495.1 uncultured Pseudomonas sp.
CCCTTCAAGTCTTACCATACAAGCTGGTGGTGCGGCATTCCGATTGCCAGCGATGAGGCCTTGGCAGGCAACCTGAAATTACCTGCAGTTGGACCTTGTGTGTCCGGCCGCATTGCGGCAATTTGACACTCACCGCAACTGTTAACCGGGGAACTTCGGTGCTAGAGTCGCCGCCCATGAGAATCGCCCGCCAAGACCGCTCGCTGATTGCATGGATGCTGTACGCCAGCGTGCTGTTCAGTCTGGTCGTCTGCGGGATTCATCACGGGCAAATGAGTGGTCTGAGCCTGAGCGGCTTGAACGGCGGCTTTTGCTCTGTCAGTAACGACCACGGTCCCTATGTGGATGTCGGCGATTCCCACGAGTCGGCACCCCATCTCGCTTCGCAGCTTTCCTGCCCCTTGTGCTCCTCCTTTGCCGTGGCCGTGGCCATCAATACCCTGGCCTGGGCACTGGACTATGTGCCCGGCGGCGGTGTAACACCCATTATCGTGCGCAGCCTGGCGCAGCCGCCACCACGTTATCTGTGGCCCGCCCTCAATCCCCGTGCTTCCCCCGACACTTGCGACGCTGTGACCCTCTCGGCCGCCTGACGTTACCTGCCTGCACATGTGTGCAGTCGCGGGACCTTCAGGTGCTGCACTCACATGTTTGCATGGAAGTCGTTCATGAAAAAAACCAACACCTCCTTGGTGCTGATGCTCGGTGCCTCCCATTTGGCCTGGGCCGACCATACCGTCCTCAGCCTGCCCACCAGCACGATCACTGCGGTCCAGGAGCAGCCGTCGGGCGTGGTCCTCGATACACCGATCAAGACCGGCTCGCGCCTGGGCCTCACCGCCCGCGAAACGCCGGCTTCGGTGAGCGTTGCCGACCGAGCGATCATCGAGGAGCGAGGGGCCAGGGACACCCAGGATGTGATCAACGGCATGACCGGCATCAACGCCTCGGCCAACCCGGGCTTTGGCGGCTTCGTCTCCTATCGCGGCTTTACCAGCAATCAGATCACCCAGCTCTACAACGGCATCGGCATGAGCTACAGCAGTGCCACGCGGCCGGTGGATGCCTGGATTTACGACCGTGTGGAGCTGATCGGCGGGCCGTCGACCTTCCTCTATGGCGCCGGCGCCGTGGGCGGTTCGATCAACTACATCACCAAGCTGGCCAGCCGCCAGGAGCAGGCCGTGGAAGGCCGCGTGCGCTACGGCAGCTACGACACCTCGGAACTGGCGCTCGGGGTCAACCACGCCTTGAGCGACGGCCCCGACCCTCACCACTTTGCGCGGTTGGACGTCAGTCGTACCGGCAGCAAGGGTTACATGGACCGCAATGACCGCGAGGCGACCAGCACCGCGTTTTCCATCCTCAGCGACCTGACGCCCCAGCTCAGCCACACCCTGGCCCTGGAGTATCAGGAAGACAAAGAAGACAGCCCGTACTGGGGGTCGCCAATCCTGAACCCGGTTGGCGACACCATGAAGATCGACAAGAGCCGGCGCTTCGAGAACTACAACGTTGCCGATGGCCGCTATGAACAACGCGTGCGCTGGATACGTTCGATCATCGACTACCAGGTCAACGACAGCACCAGCCTGCAGAACACTCTGTATCACTACGACGCCCAGCGCGACTACCGCAACCTGGAGAACTACCGCTACAACGCTGACAATAGCCGGGTGAGCCGCTACTCGGCCTATTTGCAACGTCACGATCAGCAGGTCGACGGTAACCGATTCGAGCTGCGCCACGACAATGCCCTGTTCGGTTTACCCAGCCAGTGGTCGGCGGGTGTCGACTACTCGGTCAACCAACAGAGGCTGTACCCTAATAGCAAGTTCTCGTCTTCACCGTACGACACGGTTGACCCGGACAATTTCGAGCCGGGCAGCTTCTACGATATCCCGGGCGTGAATAGCGGGTTGCAGAAAGTGCGCAAGCATGAGGTCACCACCCTGGCCGGCTTTATGGAGAACCGCCTCGAACTGACTGAACGCTTCTCTCTGCTGACCGGCCTGCGCTATGACCACTTGCACATGGAGGTGACCAATTATGGCCCTGTCACGCCGACCAGCCCGGCGTTTTTCAATGAGACCTGGGAGCCGCTCACCGGGCGTATCGGCCTGGTCTACGCGCTGACCCCGGCGGCCAACGTCTACGTGCAGTACAGCACCGCAGCCGACCCACCGGCCGGTTCCCTGGCATCTGCGACCTTTTCCCAGGCGCAGAATACCGACCTGACCACCGGCGAGCAGATCGAGGTCGGCACCAAGTTCGACTTCCTCGACGGCCGTGGCGCGGCAACGCTGGCCGCGTACCAGATCGTGCGCAAGGACTTTTCGGTCACCGACCCCAACAATATCAACAACACCCTTCAGGCCGGCCAACAGACCTCCAAGGGCATTGAGTTGGCGGGCCGGCTGCACGTCACCTCCAAGCTGATGCTCGAAGGCAACTATGCCTACGTCGACGCCGAGTACGACGACTTCACTGAAAACGTCGGCGGCCAGGTCGTGTCGCGCAAGGGCAACACCCCCACCAACGTGCCGGACCAGGTCGGTAACTTCTGGGTAACCTACGAGCTGGTGCCAGCGTGGCAGGTCGGGATGGACGCGCGCTATGTCGACGCGGTGTATGCCAACAACGCCAACACACTCAAGGCGCCGTCCTACACCCTGTACGGCGCTTTTGCCCGCTTCAAGGTAGACGCACACACGGCAATCACCGCCCGTGTGCGTAACCTGACCGACGAAATCTACGCCAAGCAGGCCTACGGCACCTTGTACTACCAAGGGGCACCGCGAACCTTTGAAGTGGCAGTGGATACGCGCTTCTAGGGCGTAACGCCGATCAAGCGCTCTCTTCACGGCTACTCCCGCGTGAACCAGAGTCGCAGACTTGCTGGTTTTTTGAAGGAGCGGGCTTGCCCGCGATCCAGCCGACGCGGTCTCGCATCATTGCCCCCAACTGCTTGAATAGCGGCACAAAAAGCTATAAAAAAACAATAGCTTGCAGTATTAGCGAAAGAGCGTGGAGTGTTTGATTATGCCGGGTCATACCTGTGGCAAGCGGAAGATCGAAAACGAGGAGCAGCCCCTGCTGCGATCGACCTTGCGGCTGGAGGGAGGGACGTGAGCCTGTGGCATATCGACCCGGTGTCCCTGCGCCTGTTCATTGCCGTGTGCGAGGAGGGCACCATCGCTCGTGCCAGTGAGCGCGAATTCATGGCGCCATCAGCCGTGAGCAAGCGCATCGCCGATATCGAGGCGCTGGTCGGCACCCCGATGCTGCTGCGCAGCAAGCGTGGGGTGGTGCCGACGCCAGCCGGGCAAGCATTGCTGCGCCATGCCCGGCAATTGATGCGCGGCATGGAAAAGCTCCAGGGCGAGTTGAGCGAGTACGCCGATGGTGCTCGTGGTCATGTACGGATCCTGGCCAACATTTCGGCGATCATGGAGTTTCTGCCCGAAGAGCTTTCCGAGTTTCTCGCCGCCAATGAACATATCCAGGTCGATATCGAAGAGCGCTTCAGCCCCGACGTGGTTCGGGGCGTACTGGAGGGCAACGCGGACCTGGGCATTTGCCGCAAGTCCATGGCCGTTGGCGGCCTGGAGTTCATTCCATACCGCACTGACCACCTGGCGGTGGTCGTCAACAGCGGCCACCCGCTGGCCGGGCGCAGCAGCGTGGCCTTTGCCGAAACCCTCGACTACGACCACCTGGGGCTGTCGGCGTTCGCCACCCTCAACAGCTATATGCAACGCACAGCCGCCGAGGCGGGGCGGGAGTTGCGTTTTCGCACCCACGTGTCGACCTTCGACGCGGCGTACCGCCTGGTGCAATTCGGCCTGGCGCTGGGGGTGTTCCCGCTGGAGGCGGTGGAGCGCTATGCGCAGTTGTACGACTTGAAATTGATCCCGCTGGAAGACGACTGGGCCCAGGGCGAGTTCGTCATCTGTGTGCGCGAGGTTGCGGCGCTGCCGCTCTCGGCCAGGCGTTTACTCAATCATTTGCTGGCCCGGGCACCGGTACGTTGAAGCGCTTGGCAATCCATCGTGGTTGACGATGGATCAAGCCGTAAAAGACGTCTTTTCCTGAAGCGGGGGGCTGCTTAGTCTCCCGCTACGCAACACAGCCAGGAGAGACTCTGCGTGACCACAATAATAATCAACGAAGTCGGCCTGCGTGATGGCCTGCAAAGCCTGCAACGGATCATGTCGACCCTCGACAAGTGCAAGTGGATCGATGCCGCCTATGCCGCTGGCGTTCGCCATATGGAAGTCGCCTCTTTCGTGCCGGCCAGGTTGCTGCCGCAAATGGCCGATGCCCATGAAGTGGTGCGCCATGCCCGAAGCTACTCCGACCTGGTGGTGAGTGTGCTGGCGCCCAACCTGCGTGGCGCGCAGAACGCATTGGCCAGTGGTGCCCACCGCATCATCGCGCCCATTTCAGTCAGCGCCGCCCATAGTCAGGCCAACGTGCGTCGCACGCCCCTGGAAATGGTCGAGGAGTTTGCCCGCATGTGCGAAATGCGCACCACCATGGGCTTGCCCGGGGTGCAGATGATCGCCGGGATGTCGGTGGCTTTCGGCTGCACGCGTCAGGGCGATGTGCCGCTGGCGGATTTGTGCCAGCTGACCCGTCATGTATTGGAAACCGGGTGCGACGCGGTTTCGCTGGGCGACACGACCGGCTACGCGACCCCCGGCCAAGTTGCCGAAACACTGCAAGCCGTGCGCGCCATTGCCGGCGCCAAGCTCCAAGCTGCGCACTTCCACGATACCCGGGGCCTGGCCCTGGCCAATAGCCTGGTGGCGGTACAGAGCGGTATAGGCGAACTCGATGCCTCGCTCGCCGGCCTCGGCGGCTGCCCGTTTGCCCCTGGTGCCTCGGGCAATACGGTAACCGAAGACCTGGTGTTCATGCTTTCGAGCATGGGTTACGACACGGGCATCAACCTCGAACGCTTGATTGCCAGCCGCGCCGTGCTCGAGCAGGCCTTGCCCGGTGAAACCCTGTATGGCGCCATTGCCCGCGCCGGCCTACCGCTCAATTACCGAGCCTGATCCAACCCTCTCGTCAATCCTTGCATCAGGAGGCATGCAGCATGTCGACCCTTCCTCTGGATGGCATTCGTGTCGTCGAAATTTCTCACATGGTCATGGGCCCCACCTGCGGGATGATCCTCGGTGACCTGGGTGCCGAAGTGATCAAGATCGAACCGCCGCGTGGTGACGGTACTCGTCGTCTGCTTGGCGCGGGTGCCGGTTTCTTCCGTACCTTCAATCGCAACAAGAAGAGCATCTCCATCGACCTGGACGATGCCAATGGCCGTGAGGCAGCCCTGGGGCTGATCGACACCGCCGACGTGTTCATCGAGAACTTCAAGCCCGGACGCATGAAAGCACTGGGTCTGGACTTCGAGGCGCTGCGGGTGCGCAACCCCAGGCTCATCTATGCCTCGCACAAGGGCTTTCTCAATGGCCCCTACGACAAGCGCCTGGCCCTTGATGAAGTGGTGCAGATGATGGCGGGCCTGGCCTACATGACCGGCCCCGTGGGCCGGCCGCTGCGGGCGGGCAGCTCGGTCAACGACATCATGGGCGGAATGTTCGGGGCCATCGGTGTACTGGCCGCCATCGCCGAGCGCAACCGCACGGGCTTGGGCAAGGAAGTGCAAAGCGCCCTGTACGAGAACTGCGTGCTGCTGGCAGCCCAGCACATGCAGCAGTACGTGGTCACCGGGGAAGCGGCGGCGCCCATGCCCATCCGCATCAGTGCCTGGGCGATCTACGATGTCTTCGAATTTGCCGGCAAGGAGCAGATGTTCGTTGCCGCCACCGGCGAAGGGCAGTGGACGACGCTGTGCAAGTTGCTCGGGCAACAGGCACTGCTCGCAGACCCGACCCTGGCCACCAACAACGACCGTGTGCTGCAGCGCCCGCGCCTGCTCGCGCACCTTGCCGAGGTGTTCGTAGGCATCGAGGCGCAGCCGTTTGCCCGTTTGCTTGAGGCCAATGGCATTCCGTTCGCCCCGATCCGGCGCCCCGAGGAGTTGTTCGACGACGAACACTTGCGCCAAAGCGGTGGCCTGGCCCGCCTGGCACTGGAAGACGGCTCGCACACCGACATGCCGTTGTTGCCTTTGTCCCTGGATGGCGAGCGCCTGCAACCACGCCGAGCCATCCCGCGCATCGGCGAGCACACCCGCCAGGTGATGCTGGAGCTGGGCTACAGCCCGGCCCAGATCGATGAGCTGCGCGCCGCCGGCGTATTCAAGACCGAAGATTGAGCCACTGCCGAGGATTAGTTATGACGATCTATCAATATGACGAGCACCAACCCGAGATACACCCCAGTGCCTACGTGGCCGAGCAAGCCACCGTCATTGGCAAGGTGATGCTGGGGGAAGGCGCCAGCGTTTGGCCCCAGGCGGTATTGCGCGGCGACAACGAACGGATCTGCATTGGCGCTGGCAGCAATGTCCAGGAATGCGCAGTGCTGCATAGCGATCCTGGCTTCCCGCTGACCGTGGGGGAGGAAGTCACTATTGGTCATCAGGCTATGTTGCATGGCTGCAGCATTGGCGATGGCAGCCTGATCGGCATCCAGGCGGTGGTGCTCAATGGTGCGGTGATCGGCAAGAACTGCCTGGTCGGTGCCGGGGCACTGGTCACCGAAGGCAAGGTCTTTCCCGACAACTCGTTGATTCTCGGTACGCCGGCCAAGGTGGTACGCGAATTGACTGAAACCGACGTGGCGAAGTTTCGTGAAAACGCTCGGGACTATATCGTGCGTGGACGCAAGCACAAACAGACCCTCAGGCGCATCGGCTAAGCACTGGCCCTGAAATACCGCAGGACCGCTGCACCGTTTCGACAATAACTACAAGAATCGGAGAGTCCCATGGTCGCTACGACTGAAACCCTGACGGGTGCCCGCAATGACGTGGACCTGCAAGAACTGCTGCTGTACCGGCGGGTCGCCTGGCGCATTGTGCCGCTGGCAGTCATCTGTTTTCTGTTTTCCTATTTCGATCGCATCAACATCAGCTTCGCCAAGGCTCAGATGCAGGCCGAACTTGGCCTGAACGATGCCGCCTACGGCTTGGCCGCCAGCATGTTCTTCATTGGCTATGTGCTGTTTGAAGTGCCCAGCAGCATCGGCTTGAAAAAATACGGAGCGCCGAACTGGATTTGCCGGATCATGGTGTCCTGGGGCCTGGCCACTGCTGCCCTGATGTTTGCCTACAGCCAGTGGACGCTGTACTTCCTGCGTTTTCTGATCGGCGTGATGGAAGCGGGGTTCGGCCCAGCCATCCTGTTCTACCTGGCGTGCTGGTTTCCGAAAAAGTACCTGGCGCGGATCAACGGCCTGTGGTTCCTGGCCGTGCCCCTGGCCGGTGCGATCGGCGCCCCTGCGGCCGGCTTGATCCTGGCGAAAATGCATGGCGTGCTGGGCCTGGCCGGCTGGCACTGGCTGTTCCTGCTGTCGGGCTTGCCCTGTGTGTTGCTGGGGTTGATCGTGCTGTGGAAGCTGGACAAGGACATCGCGTCGGCGAAGTGGCTCAGCAGCAATGAGAAGAAAATCCTGCAACAGAACCTGGACAAGGACCGGGCCAACCAAATACCAGCCCATGCCTCGCTGTGGCGGGTGCTGCTGACCCGTGAAGTGGCACTGTTCGCCGCGATCTACTTCGCTATCAAGCTGGCCAGCTATGGCATCAACTTCTGGATGCCGCACCTGATCGAGCAATCCGGGGTGCGTAACCCGACCTTCGTTGGCCTGTTGACGTCCCTGCCTTATGTGATTGCGTGCATCGGCATGATCCTGGTGACCCGCCGTTCGGACCGCACCGGTGATCGCAAGAGTTACCTGCTGCTGTGCATGATCGCCTCTGCGCTGGGTTACCTGCTGGCGTGCCTGTTCTTCGATAATTCGCTGGTGCTGATGCTGGCGTTGATCCTGGCTACCGCGGGTTCGTTCATTGCCATCCCGGTGTTCTGGACCATCCCGCAAACCACCTTTTCCGGGATCGCGATTGCCAGCGGCACAGCGGCTATCAACTCCATGGGCCAATTGAGTGGCATGGTCGCACCGTACATGGTTGGCTACATCAACGACCTTACGGGGCAGACTTACATGGGCATGCTGGCGATCACGCCGGTGCTGTTGCTCAGCGTCTACCTGATCGCCCGACATGTGCGCAACCCGGTTGCTTGCCCCCGGTAGCCTTGCCGATCACCACGCCTTCGATTGAGCCAATAATGATAAAAACATCTCACATCGCCGCTGCTGTGATTGGCAGCGGGCTGAGCGGCTGCGCGTCACTGGCGCTGGCCGACTTCATCAGCGACAGCAAGACCAGCCTGGAACTGCGCAATTACTACTTCAGCCGCGACTTTCGCGACGGTGGTGCCAGCCAGTCCAGGCGCGAGGAGTGGGCCCAGGGCTTCACCCTGCGCGTGCAGTCTGGGTTCACCGAAGGCCCGCTGGGTTTTGGCCTCGATGCCATGGGTATGCTCGGCGTAAAGCTCGATTCAAGCCCCGATCGCAGCGGCACCGGCCTGTTGCCACGGGGCGCGGACAAGCGTGCCGAAGACGACTACAGCAAGGCGGCACTGACAGCCAAGGCGCGCTTTGCCCAGAGCCTGGTCCAGGTCGGCGGGTTGAGCCCGCAGTTACCGCTGCTGGCGTCCAACACATCGCGGCTGTTTGCGCAGGTGTTCACTGGCGCCCAGTGGGTGTCCAAGGACATCGACGCACTGACGGTTACGGTTGGCGGAGTCGACTCGGTAAAACAGCGTGATTCGAGCAACTCCGAGGATCTGACCATCATGAGCCAACAGGGCGCTTATTCGACCAGTGTCAGCAGCGATCACCTGGTTTACGCAGGCGTGGATTACCAGTTGCTGCCGAGCCTGGTCATCAGTTACCAGGCCTGCGAGCTGGAGGACTTTTTCCGCCGGGATTTCTACGGGGTCAAGTTCAACAAGGCGGCAGGACGCGGCAAGGTCTTTGCCGAGGTGCGCTACTTCGATGCCCGCGATACCGGCCAGCAGCGGGTGGGCGAGATCGATAACCGCACTGTCAGCAGCAACCTGGGCTATGCGATCGCCGGGCACAGTTTCAGCGGCGGTTACCAGAAAGCATTCGGCGATACCGCCTATGCCTACGTCGGCGGTAGTGATACCTACCTGTTCAGTGAGATGCAGGTCAGCACCTTTGCCATGGCCAGGGAGCAGGTCTGGATGGCGCGCTATGACTATGACTTTGCCGCACTGGGCGTGCCGGGGCTGGCGTTCAATGTGCGCTACGTCAAGGGCGACGAGGTCGACCCTAGCGCCATCCGCACCAGCAAGGCAGCCGCCTTGCGTGCAGCTGGCGAGGAGGGCAAGGAGTGGGAGCGGACCACGGACATCGCCTATGTGGTGCAGGATGGGCCACTGAAAAACCTGGGCGTGCGCTGGCGTTATGCAACCAACCGATCGGACTATGCCGACAGCGCCGATGAGCATCGGGTGATCCTGAGTTATGTGATGAGTTTTTGAGGTGTGGCGCTGCTCGGCCCGTGCGGGAGCGGGTCTTGCCCGCGATACTGGCGACGCGCTCTCAAAGGCTTTCACAACCTCTTCAACCCTCACCCGGCAGCCCTACCTCGATCCAGGTCGGCGCATGGTCACTGGCATGGGGCTCATTGCGTACCCAAGCATCGACGCCGGCGTTTTTCAGGTGTTTGGCCAGCGCCGCATTGAGCAGCAGGTGGTCAATGCGCAGCCCCGAGTTTGTCTGCCAGTGCTGGCGAAAGTAATCCCAGAAGGTGTAGATACGTTCGGTGGGGTAGAGGGCCCGCAGGGCATCGGTCCAGCCCTGGGCCAGCAGGCGCTGGTAGCATTCGCGGCTTTCGGGTTGCAGCAGCGCATCCTTGAGCCAGGAGCGTGTGTTGTAGATGTCTTCGTCCGTGGGCACCACGTTGTAGTCGCCGGCCAGCACCACCGGGTGCTCGCTGGCGTACAAGCCCTGGGCATGGGCGATCAGGCGTTCGAACCAGGCCAGCTTGTAGTCGAATTTCGGCCCCGGTTGCGGGTTGCCGTTGGGCAGGTACAGGCACCCGACCACCACCCCATGCACCGCCGCTTCCAGGTAACGGCTGTGGCTGTCGTCCGGATCGCCCGGCAGGCCACGGCGGATTTCCAACGGTTGGCTGCCGCGGCCCAGGATGGCCACACCGTTCCACGATGCCTGGCCTTGCCAGAGGGCGCCGTAGCCGGCGGCCTCGATTTCACCGACCGGGAAGGCCTTGTCCAGGGCCTTGAGCTCCTGCAGGCAGACCACATCAGGTTGTTCGCGCTCAAGCCAGGCCAGCAGGTTGGGCAGGTGGGCGCGGATGCCGTTGATATTGAACGTTGCAAAGCGTAGCGGATGCATGGGCGGGTGCTCGCAAGGGCTTTCAATATCAGACCGGCATGGCCTGGAAAATTCCCTGGCAGGCTGAGCGCCCGGCCGCAACAGGGTCGGCCAGGCGCGCGGCAACGACTCAAGGACGCCGGGAGGGTCCCGGTTGCGGCTCGGTCGCGTATTGAGCCAGCAATGCCCGCGTCAGCTCAAGCATTGCTTCTTCGGCCAACTGTCGCAATTCGTTGTAGGCACGGGTGTATTGTTCCGGACTCAAGGGATAGCCAGCAAGCGCCGATGCTCGCAGGCCCGCGTCGTAAAACACCCCCTGCAATCGTTCGGCATCGTCGTTGGACAGCACGGGCGGTTGCGCCTGGTCGTGCAATGCTTCCAGGTATTGGCCCAGGCGACCGCGCCAACCATTGATGGCATTGACGCGTGCGCCATGGCGGTATCGCAGGTAACGTTGCCAGTAGTCCTGGGCGTGTAAATACACGGGCAACAGCGCAGCCTGGTCGGCGAGTACGTTCGCTTGCGCGGCATCGAGCATGGCGGGAGTAACCCAACGGGTGTAACGCGCGAAGACCTGAACGGTCGGCTGGTCTCGCAAGCCCAGCCGGGTGGCCAGGGCGATGCGAAAATGCAGTTCGATTTCGGCGTGGTCGATCTCATGCCCCTGGCTGCGCCAGCGGGCAATGTGCGCCGCCACGTGCTCCTTGATCCGTTGCAGGCGCCAGTGGCTGATAGCCAGTTCAATCAATGGGCTTGCGGTTGCACCATTATCGACCCGGGACAACGCCAGGTCGGCCTGGACCAGGCTTTCCATCTGGGAAAACACCAGTGCATCGAGGTCGACACAGCTGTCGGCCTCTATTGCCTGTTCGAACAGTGCACTACGCAGGTTGCTACGCAGCGCGCCCCTGATGATCACGAGAAGGCGCTCGCGCATCCGGCTGTTTTCGATACGCGCCTCTCGCCCTTGGGAGATTCTTGCAAGCAATATGAAAAACATTGTGGCCGGTCGACGGGTGTCAGCCATTAATGCTTCGACCGAGGATCGCTCCTGAGCCTCCAGGTCTTCGAGCAGGCTTGACACATGACGGCGGTAGTTGGCCACTTGCTGCACGTGTGTTGCTAGCTCATCGGACGAGTCAGACTCGTCTTCAGGCTCGGTACCGGCCTGTGGGTTAGCTGCAGCGGTCATTTCCCGGTCGAAGCGTTCGCGCACCGCCGTCGACATCGCCCGGCGAGACAGGCTCAGGCCCGGTGTGCTGCCCGCGCCCGGTGGCACCGTGGCGATTTGCAAACGATTGAGCCGCGCGAAGTGGATATGTTCCAGGCGTTCGAGACCCTCAGGCCATGCAGTAATACCCGTGTTGCTCAGGTTCAGACGCTCCAGCCTCTGCATGCGGCTGAGGTCGGGGGGCAGCGCCAAGGGGTTGTCGGTCAGGTACAGTGAGCGCAGGTGCACCAGGCTCGCCAGGTCGTTAACGTCCGGGGCTGTCAGTACGATGGCGTTGCCGCACAGCAACAGCTCCTGCAGATTCAGCAAACGCGCCAGTTGGGCAAAGACCCCTGGCGCAAAGGTTGCCGTGCAATGGTTCATCGACAGGCTTTGCAGCGAACCCCCAGCGACGATTGCGGCCATGTCGGCGGGTGTCCAGGTATAGTCTTGCAGCCTGATGGCATTGAGGTGCAAATGCGTCAACTGCCCCAGCCTGCCCAGTACCGCCAAGGCAGCGGGGCGCAGCGCAGTGCCGGACAGGTCGAGGTATTGTAACTGCCCAAGCCTCCCCAACTCCGCCGGCAACTGGGTAATCGGTACGTTGCTCAGGTTCAGCCGTCGAAGGTTAGGCATGCGCTGCACGTCAGCCGGTATCGTAGTCAGGCTGCGCGAGCTCACCGCCAACGTATTCACCATTGGCAAGTCAACAGGGAGTGGCGGGAATTCATCGTTGAAGGCCAGGGGTACCTGCTGCAACAAAAAACGTGATTCCCAGGCACGTATTACCCGCACCCTGGCGATCCAGCGTGTCGCATTCTGCTCCGGGTTGCCTGCACTATCGACCCAGGCTTGCAGGGTGCGGTCGAGCAACGCATGTTCGGCTTCCAAGCTGGAAACCAGCGGCATGATTGGAACATCGTTGCGCATCAGGTGCGTCAGAAAGCGTTCGGCCATTGTGAACGTATCGTTTGAAGCGGCCAATTCACGTGAAACCAGGGCTTCCAGGCGTACGCGCACCGGCTCGCGACTGAACAACCCAGCGCCTCCCCCCTGTGGGTTGTCGCGGCGTAACTGCGATGTTGTCGGTGGTGATAGCCAGGGGCGGTACACCGGCATGTCCAGCAGCACCCGCGCGCGATCGCGGCGCGTCATGGCCAGTTCGGCCAGCTGTTGCTGCAGCCGTTCGGGTTCGTTGAGGCCAAGGCCCAGCTGGCTGCGCTGGGTTTCACTCAAGGCATACAGCACGCTGCGGTAGAAGCCAAACTGTGTCATGTCCTGGTTGTGCAGCACCTGGGTCGAATTGACCGCGTGCCAGCCTTCGTCATTGTCCTGGTAAATACTGGTCGTCTGGACGTCAGTCTCCCCGATGCTCGCCAACAGGGGCCCGAGTGCGTGTTCCTGGCGCAGGAGCAGCGCGGTGCCAGCTGGCCAACCGGGTAGGAATTCGAGCAAGCCAAAGGCAAGGACATAGGTATCCCGATTGGCCACGCAAGGTACCGAAAAGCCTTCGAGTGCACTGGCCAGTCGCGCGTCATCCGTCAGTTCGCTGGCGGGCTCAGCCATCAGTAGTGGTACCTGCCCGCCAAGCCGCAACTGGTTGATCAGCGAGGGCCTGGCAGTGTCCAGAATCGACTGTGCCAGCAGCAGAGGCAGCGTGGGGTAGTGGCGGCGAAGCGCTTGCAAAGCCAGGTCGGGCGAAACCTGTGCCAGCTCGTAACGGTATTGGGTTATTGCCCGAAACAGCCGTGGTAGCCAGTCGTCGAACAACGCTACGGGCGTGGGCACACAGGGCTGGTCCACCGAACACTGTTCCTGTCCTGTACCCGTAGGGGCAGGGGTGAGGGGCTCAGCGCTGCGTCGTGACCTGTGGCGGTTGTTGCTCCGGCCGGCCCGTTCTACCAGCAGATTCCAGAATGAATGGAGCTCTGGAACCATGTAGCCCTTGGGTACGGGCCGGCCTTGGGCGATCAAGGCCATGACCTCTGCCACATCGTCGTGTATCCGGGCCCGGGCAATCATCTCTCGCAACAAGGCTGGCGGCGATTGGTCGTTGCGATAGACCTGCCGCAGTTGCCCGTTGGTTACTCCACTGATACGCGCCAGGTTCAGCAAGCGCTCATCGCCCAAGCCCTGGGTCAGGTGGCCCAGGCGGCGAAGCAGCGAGAGCCGGTTCCAGTGCTGGGGTTGTTCCAGGCTGTGATGCCAGGCACCGGCATTGTTGTGTTCCAGTATCGGGCGGTAGGCTTGGGAATCGTTTTGGTTCTTGATTCGCCATTTTTTCAGCGACGGATCGAACTCGATCACATACCAGTTCTGGTTGATACGAATCACGCTGTTGTTATGGAGTGTGTAAATTCCACGCTTGTCTGGTTGGCCTGGTGTGTTCTGCGGTGCCCGCATGGCGTAAAGGTTGAGGTCAGGTCGCCACCAATCGTCAGTGCCATCATGCCGCCGAACTGAGCGTAAGGTCTCGATGCAATCGGATGGCGCACGACCTTCATCCTCCTCCCTGGCCGAAATGCCAACCCCTGCGCCGACCATCACGTGTTCCTGGAGGGCGTGAGCGAAGTTGATTGAAAGGCTTTGCAGGAAATCGGCGGTCACTCCTGGGGTTAATCCGGTCAGGCAGCGCGCATCATCCAGGATGCGATCGATCATCTGTGCGGGGATGAATGAAGACAAGCCTTGTTCCAGGGCTACAGCCGTGATCTGCAGATCGATGTAATCCTGAGCCTCGCGCAGAGCAGCAAACACCTTTAGTTGGTGCATCAGCGGGATGAAGCGCTTGAAGTAATGCTGGAACTCGCCGGATAGCAATTGTTTTTCCAGGCTTGCGAAAAATGTGGCTTTGTTCGGGTACTGTTTGAGCGGATGCTCGGGGTGACCCGGGACGAAGGCGACACAGGCAACTTCCGGTTGGTCCGTACCGAGCAACAGGATATCGCTTAGCGTTACGTCACCCAGGATACGCAGCGAATAGCACAGCACCGAGTTGGAGCCCACAACAGGACCCCGTTGCGCAAATTTGGGCGAGCCGGCATCGAAGGTATTGAGCACCCACCCGAGCATTTTCAAGCCCTCTGCCTGCACGTGGCCCTTAATCTGGGCGATGGTGGCTTCCTCACGCAGGGTAGCAAGGAATGCATTGCGTTTGGCTTGGCGAACCGGCTCCGACCGCAACATCGGGGCCCGAAGCTCGAGGTAATCGTGCCCCACGCCCTTAAGAAGGGGGCTTGTCAGGACAACAGCAGGTGTCAGTTCCTTGATGTTGGCTTCAAGTAGGGCGCTTTTAATGGCTGTCCTGGCATAGTCATGCAGGGAACGTAGGGTACAAAAAACCTCCATAGCCTGTGCTCGCGCGGCACGGCCAGCCACCCGGTGCTCGGCCAACTGGCGGCGCAACTGCGGATCGGCACGTTGTAGCCACAAGGGTTCATCTGCTGTTTCGAGGGGGGATTGCAGGGTATCGAACTGACGAATGAGGTCAGTGGAGATTAATCGGGATAGGGTGCTCTGCATGTGACGAACGCTCGGATTGAGTGGAGTTGTACTCCACCAAAGGGTCCGTTGCAGGAGGCGGTATCTATGTATCGAGGGTTAATGTCTGTCGGCTGGCTTGCCGGTGTTTATTCCGGCAAGCCAGGGCCAATTTACTGAAACGCCGGTACGACTTCGTTGATGAACAGCTCCAACGATTTTT
Organism: uncultured Pseudomonas sp.; assembly: GCA_964453495.1. GTDB lineage: Bacteria > Pseudomonadota > Gammaproteobacteria > Pseudomonadales > Pseudomonadaceae > Aquipseudomonas. Next base: position 15,318 of record CAYVPI010000038.1, read on the forward strand.
TCTTTTCGGCATGGGGCAGGCTGTTGTCGCACCAGAAGCTGAACTCATCCACACCGAGCTCCTGGTAGTACTTGATGCGTTTGATCACTTCGGCCGGGGTACCGATCATGGTGTTCTTGTGGATGTTCTCCAGCTCGAACTCCGGGCGTTCGGCGAATTTTTCTTCCGGGCTCGGGTCGAGGAAGCCATTGACCGGCGTCTGCTTGTTGCCGAACCAGGCATCGAAGGTGCGGTAGAAGCGCGAGATGGCCTTGGCGCCCACTTGCCAGCCGTCGGGGTCGTTTTCGCTGTGCACGTGGGTGTGGCGCAGCACCATCAATTGCGGGCGCGGCACGCCTGGGTTATTGGCCAGCGCGGCTTCGAACTTGTTCTTCAGGTCCACGACTTCTTCGTCGCCTTTCATCAGCGGCGTAACCATGACGTTGCAGCCGTTGGCGACGGCAAAGTTGTGCGAGTCCGGGTCACGTGCGGCGATCCACATCGGCGGTGTCGGCTGTTGGATCGGCTTGGGTACGGAAGTGGAGGTGGGGAATTTCCAGATATCACCGTCGTGAGCGTAGTCGCCCTGCCACAGGGCGCGCACCACTGGAACCATTTCCCTGAGGGCCTGGCCGCCGGAGGAGGCGGGCATGCCACCGGCCATGCGGTCAAATTCGACCTGATAGGCGCCACGGGCCAGGCCTACTTCCATGCGACCGTTGCTGATCACGTCGAGCAGGGCACATTCACCCGCCACCCGCAGCGGGTGCCAGAACGGCGCGATGATGGTACCGGCGCCCAGGTGGATGGTGGTGGTCTTGGCCGCCAGGTATGCCAAAAGCGGCATCGGGCTTGGTGAGATGGTGTATTCCATGGCGTGGTGTTCGCCAATCCAGACGGTGCTGAAACCACCGGCTTCGGCCATCAGGGTCAATTCGGTCAGGTCTTCGAACAATTGGCGGTGGCTGACGCTTTCATCCCAACGCTCCATATGCACGAATAAAGAGAATTTCATGACGCTTACCTCGGATCTTTTGTTTTAGCCAGTGTGCGCGCTTGCCGGGAATTCGGCGGGTCGGCTTGGTGAGTATTGGTATACCATAATATGGAATATCTGCAAGATTTTTTCGCCTCAGTCACCTACTGAGCGCACTTGCCTGCGGGGGCATTCCCGCAGAGCGTCAGCGAGTGCGCATCGCGCGTATGGGGGAGAGGAACGCCGGTCATCAGCCCCTGAATGCGAGCCCGCGATGGAGCGCAGCAAGTGGCCAGGGTAAACTGCGCGATGCTTCGACTCTTCGCACCGTCCCTTCGAGACCTCTACATGGCCCGCCTACAGTTAAGCTTTCCTGAAGACCAGTTCTGTTATTCAACCACCTTGACGGTTCGCGTGACTGACATCAATGCGGCCAACCACCTGGGCAACGACTCGATGATCTCGATGATCTCCGAGGCCCGGGCGCGTTTTTTGTTCGACTTTGGCCTGGAGGCCAATGACATCATCGTCACTGACCTGGCCACTACTTACCGCGCCGAAGCCCACGCCCGTGATCAGTTGTTGTTCGAGGTGGGGGTGATGGATTTCAACACCTATGGCGGCGACATCATGTTCCGCATCACCCGCCCGGCCGACGGCACGCTGATTGCCATGGCCAAGTCCGGTTTTGTGTTCTTCGATTACACGGCTGGCAAGGTCGTGGCGATGCCGGCGGATTTTGCGGCCAGGTTTCCGAAGGTCAATACCCTGGCGTGATCGATACGCGAGGCAAGCCCGGTACTCCATTACCGGAAAAGACCGCACAAATGTATCAACGGATGTACTTCCTGGCAGTTTCAAGCATCCAGGAATTACCCTACGCGCTCTGCTGCCCTCAGGAACTGGCCCCGGGAAAGGCTTCGCCCTAGTCTCGCCGGGTCACTGAATGTTCAGTGATCGAGTTTGGCGACCCGGGAAAATGATACTGAGAGAAAAGCTTCCATCGAAAATGCTGGTAACAGCATGAGCGCAATGGCAGCCGTGTGCGGGAGGGTTTCGACCCTGCCGGGTTTTACCAGTGTCGTCCCGGTTCGCCAACCCGCACATGGTCGCCACCTAACGTGTTTGGCGACAGTTAGGCGGTAGCTCCAAGACGACCTGGAGAAGACTATGAACAAACTTGTCCCCGATCCACCACCCACCCATCTCGGCGTAACCGCCGAAACCCACTTCGGTGTCTGCGATGGCCACGCGCCGCTGTTTGCCGTGCGCCCCGGCATCAGCGCAGAAGCTGCCTTGGTACACGCTGCGCTGTACCTCAAGTGTGCAAGTGACATCGGCCCTCAGGTGATCGAGTACACCAGCGAGGTGGGCCGAGGCTATGCCTGGTCGACACTGCACTCGATGGAAATGGCGAAGGGGTTGATCGAAGCCGTGTTGGAAGGGCTTGAGCGCCGTAAGTTGTCGGCGGAGTAAAGGGGCAGGGCTACTTTGCAGCCCTTCATAGGCGAGCGGAACGAGGCCAACCCCACCGGGGATCCGTGCTCAGGCCAGCAAGCGCTGGCCGCCGATGGCGCTCAATGCAATTTGAAGTTCGTGCGCTGCCAGATGTTCGCGGTAGTGGGCCTGCAGCGCCGGTTCCCAACTTGCCACTTCGTTCAGAATGGCGATGGCTTGCGTCTGATCCAGATGGTAGTGCTGGGCCTGGCTTAGCAGGTTGCTTCGTGTCAAGGCATGCCCTTGCTTGCCAACCGCCATGGCCAGTCGAGGTGGGGGTGAGCCGTCCAGGCAGGGCACCACATCGTAAAGCGGGGACAAGCGCCAGCGGCCCTGGTCAAAGATCACGCTGACATTCTTGGGGTGGTCGTCATCATTGCCGACCAGAATGTTGAAACAGATCCGGCGGTAGAGTTCATGTTGATCCTCTGTCGGCACCTGTCGTCGGTTCATCTCGTCCACAAGCAAGCCGTAGCGCCATTCCTGTTCATGGGCGGCGGGATTCTTCCAGTCGCTGTCGAGCAGGGTCAGGCCGCTCATCATGGGTAAACGCAGGAATTTGCCATCGCCATCGGAGCGACGATCGAAGCGGTCCACGAACAAGGTGCTGGTCTTGCCTCGGTGCAGTTCTACATGCGCGACATTCAGTCCTCTACTGGCGGCAAATGACATGGCAGCGTACTCGAGGGCCGGAATGTCGAAATCGTCGTGGCGGTCACGGGGTTTGGCGAGGATCAAGCGGTCTTCGACCCGAAGTGTGCATTTGGGCCGTGCGCCGCCCAGGGATGAACGCTGGCGCAATGCCTGACGCGCCATTGCGTCGGTCAGTTTGGGAAAACCATTCTGGATGTTATCGGCAAAAGCGATAAATTCGTCCAGTGCTGTTAGTTTGGAAATGCCAGCCTGGCCTACGCCAGTGGGTGGTGTTTTGGCGCCTCCCATCATCAAGCTGCCGGCGCGGTCTTGGTTGGGCGACTTGAGCAGAAAATCCACGGCATCCAGGGCACCGTCGCTGGTCTTGAGCAGTACCCGTTCGCCCCAACCATCCGGGGCGGCATCGCGGATAAATCCCGGTATGCCCTGGTTTTTGGTGATGGCCTGGAACACTTGCGTACGCAACGGATAGCGTATGGGATCGGGCACCCAACCGCCCTGGTCGACATATTCGGGGTTATAGACGAACTCTCCCATGCCGTTGCGGGTATCGAGGCGGCCCAAAGTGATGGTTTCAAGGGACCCGGGCAGCTGCATGTAGACATAAACGCGGCGCATCAGAAATCATCCCTGCTGGTTTTTTTCAGCCGGACCCGGTGTTCCGGGGCAAAGGTGGCCAGCACGGGAGGGGCAATCAGAGGGAAGACGTCACCCAGCAGGCCGAGGTGCCACAGAACGACCATGTAGGCCCGCATCTCTACCGAAGGCACGCCGGTTTCGATCTTGCTCAGGGTCTGGGTGGAAATGCCGACGGCGTCGGCAATGTCTTTCTGCCGGATTTTCCGCTCAAGGCGTCGGTTCTTGACTAGCACACCCATATTTTCAAGCTGTTCGGCGCAGGCGAGAGGAAAAATTTTCATTCTTAACATCTCTCAAAGTCACTCTTAGCTCATTTAAGAGTGACTATAACACCGCTTAGAGAGATTCAGTAGGCGTTGTACGTTACCGCGCAGGCCTCTACTTTTTACCCGACAACGGTATCGCCACCGTTAACCACAGGTTCCAGCCTTCCGGCCGGTTGTCGGAATCGAACTCGTAGTAGCCCTTGAGGTTGCTGTACCAGAGCTGGTCACCCACCTTGAAGAAGTGCCCGACTTGCGGCCCCACGCCGCTGACCTTGGACTTGAAATCGCCGAGCACGGCGCCGTCGCCACTGTCGCCGGTGATCTGGTGGTAGATGTAGCCGACCAGGCCCATGTGGGTCTGGGGGGTGAAAAAGTGCGAGGCGCTCAAGTCCAGGTGGGCGTCGATGCCGTTCTGGTAGTCGGTGTCGGTGTTTTCCAAGTTGTAGGTCATACCGGCCACGGCGGAGAACTCGTTGACCTTGTCGAAGTAGGTGTAGCCACCGCCGGCATCGATGGCGGCATGCCCCAGACCGATGTTGACCAGGCGATCGGGGTCATACGCACCCACTGGCAGGTTGCCCATGGTGTAGGCCATGAAGTTGTGCACGCCATGGTTCCATTTCATGGTGCCGAGCATGTAGAGGTCGCTGCCGCCGGTGAGCGAGTCGTCGATGCCACTTGAAAGCGTTTGACCGCGTGGGCCGGTAATGGCGCTGTCGATGCTGGCTTCGGAGTGCGCTACAGCGGCGACCATCGAGACCGCTGCCTGGGCACCGAGCACGGGTTCGGCGAAAGTGTAGGTGGGGCTGGCAAACACCAGGTTGGCCTCGGCATCCAGGCCAAAGACGGTGCGCCCCCCTCGTGGCGATGGCGTACCGCCGCTGTCATCGGCGCTGACATGGTAGTAAATAAGCGGCAGGCTCCAGCCCGGTTCGGTCGGCACGGCCGCCAGGGCGCCGAATTGGCCGGGCAGCCAGAAACTGATACCGCCATCGTCAGCCACTGCGGCGGCAGTGGGCAAAAGCATTATTAATCCTGCAATGCGTGCACCTTGTTTCATGCGAACTCTCTTGGTTGGACGTCCTTGGCTCGAACCAGCATAGTTCACCTGTCGCGCAAGCAAGCACTTTGCGCCCGATAAGGGACACAAAGTGCTTGATTGCAAAGGTGTATTGTCAGAAATGCTGGTCGTCCATCTCCAGCGCCGCGTCGCCGCCATGCACCACGCTCTGGGCCAGGCCACTGGCGCGGGAGAGAAGGTGTTGGGCATAGAAACGCGCGGTCAGCAATTTGGCCTGGTAGAAGTCCTGCTCGCTGCTGTCCTCGTCGAGGCGACGTTGTGCAACTTGAGCCGACAGCGCCAGCTGCCAGCCGCCTGCGACCACGCCGAACAGTTCGAGGAACGGCACAGAACCGACCGACACCTTGGCGACATTGCTGTCGTAGTTGGCGACGATAAACGCCACGGCTCGCTCCAGAGCTGCGATGCCCTGGTCCAGGGCCTGCTTGATGCCCTGCAAGGAATCGACGCCGGCTGCTTGCTGGACGACCTCGCGCATCTGTGCGATGACCTCGCCGATTGCCTTACCCTTGTCCCGCGCAATCTTGCGCCCGATCAGGTCGGCGGCCTGGATGCCGGTGGTGCCTTCATAAATGGTGGTAATGCGAGCGTCGCGCAAGTGCTGGGCGGCGCCGGTTTCTTCGATAAAGCCCATGCCGCCGTGGATCTGCACGCCGAGGGAGGCGATATCGACCGCGTTCTCAGTGCTCCAGCCCTTGACCACCGGGATCATCAGGTCGACGAAGGCCTGGCTGGCCTGACGTTGTGCAGGGTCGTTGTGGCTGTGGGCTTGGTCCATGGCTGCTGCCACGGTGCAGGCCAGGGCACGCATGGCTTCGGTGCGCGATTTCATCGACAGCAGCATACGGCGCACATCGGGGTGGCGCACGATGGCAACCTTGTCGCGGCTGCCGGCCTCGGTACCCTGCACACGATCCCGGGCGTAGGCGAGGGCGCGTTGGTAGGCGCGCTCGGACAGGCCGATGCCTTCGATGCCGACAGAGAAGCGCGCGGCGTTCATCATGATGAACATGTATTCCAGGCCACGGTTCTCTTCACCCACCAGCCAGCCGGTGGCGCCGCCCTTGTCGCCGAAGGCGAGTACGGCGGTAGGGCTGGCATGGATGCCAAGCTTGTGCTCGAGCGAGACGCAGCGCACATCGTTGCGCGCGCCCAGGCTGCCATCGACCTCGACCAGGAACTTGGGCACCACGAACAGCGAAATACCCTTCACGCCTTCGGGTGAACCCGGCACTCGTGCCAGCACCAGGTGCACGATGTTATCGGTGAGATCGTGCTCGCCATAGGTAATGAAGATTTTCTGCCCGAACACGCGGTAGGTGCCGTCAGCCTGGGGCTCGGCGCGGCTGCGCACGGCGGCCAGGTCGGAACCGGCCTGGGGTTCGGTGAGGTTCATGGTGCCGGTCCACTCGCCACTGATCATCTTCGGCAAGTAAGTGGCTTGCAGGTAATCGCTGCCGCGCAGTTCGATGGCTTCGATGGCGCCACGGGTCAACATCGGGCACAGGCCGAACGACAGGTTGGCGCCGTTCCACATTTCCTCAACCAACGCCGAGACCAGCCGAGGCAAGCCCTGCCCACCATGCTCGGGGCCACAGGACAGTGCATTCCAACCGCCCTCGACAAACTGCTGGTAAGCCTTGTGCCAACCCTTGGCGGTGTGCACCTGGCCGTCGACCCAGCGTGCGCCTTCGCGGTCGCCGCTGACATTCAAGGGCGAGAGTACACCCTGGGCGAACTTGCCGGCTTCGGCCAGGATGGCATCAGCCAAGTCACTGCTGACGTCCTCGCAGCCGGGCAGCTGACTGACCTGATCGAGCAGGCCGAGCTCGTTGAGGACGAACTGCATGTCGCGCAGGGGGGCGGTGTATTCACTCATGACGAATTCCCTGTAGGAAGCTTTGAAAGCGGAAGGCTGGGCAAATACCAAGTAGAGCAGACATCCGCTGAACTGCGTCCCCCCCGTGTCGGGAGGGTGGCGCTCAACTGTGCATCGCAAGCCTTTGGGTCAGAAAGTCGATGAAGGTCCTGACCCTCAAGGCCATGTGCCGTGCATGGGGGTAGAGCAGGATAAAGGGGCGCGTACTGCCTCCATATTGCGGTAACAGTTCGATAAGCTCGCCGCTTTCCAGCGCTTTTTGCACTGAAAACCTGTAGGTCTGGACCACGCCCGCGCCATTGCGGGCCAGGGTAACCATGCCCAGGTAGTCTTCCCGGCAGGTATAGCCGCCCTGGGTTGAGACTTCAATCGGCTTGCCGTCCTGGCAAAAGGCCCAGGGCAGGTTGCGCCCGCTGCTGGGCAGCTCGAACTGGATGCAATCGTGTTGCACCAGGTCATCGAGTGACTGCAATGGCGCGGCCTTGTGCAAGTACGCTGGTGCTGCGACCACCACCAACTCGGCGTCTTCCAGTTTGCGGGCGATGACCGTCGAGTCGGCCGGGTCGCGACCGCGAATGGCCAGGTCATAGCCCTCATCGGCAAAGTCGATATTGCGGTTGCTGACATGCACCTCGACCTGCACGTCCGGGTAGAGCTGGCGGAACACCGGCAACAGCGGCAGCAGGCGGTAATGGGCATAAGGCGTCGGCACGCTGATACGCAGCAAGCCCGACGGGGCGCTTTGCTGGCCGGTGACTTCGCGTTCGGCATCCACCAGTTGCGCCAATGCCTGGCGGCAGCGTTCGTAGTAATTGCGCCCGCCATCGGTCAGGCGCATGTGCCTTGTGGTGCGCACGAACAAGCGCACGCCCAGCCGCGCCTCCAGGCGTGACACTGAACGGCTCACCGCCGCTGGGGTGACGCTGGCGGCAGTGGCGGCGGCGGTGAAGCCACCCAGTTCCGCCGCCAGGCAAAACAGCTCGATGCTGCCCAGTTGAATATCGTCGAAATGCCGTTGCATGGTCGCGCTCATTTATTACATGGCGTATCAATACAATGCTCTTTTAACGTATTTATCAATAGCCTGGGTAAAAGTAAATTGAGCCCATGCCGCAGCTTACGCGGCGCCAACTTAAGGAATACGACCATGAGCTCGATTCAAACCGTAATTGTCACCGGCGCCTCCAGCGGCCTGGGTTTTGCCATCGCACAAGCCTACCTGGCACGGGGCTATAACGTGGTCGGCAATGCCCGCTGCCAGGAACGCCTGGAAGCGGCGGCGGCCAAATTGGGTAACCCAGCGAACTTCTTGCTGGTCGCCGGTGACATCGCCAAACCGGCGACGGCCAAGGCCTTGTTTGCCCACGCCATCGAAGCCTTCGGCAAGGTCGATATCCTGATCAACAACGCCGGTATCTTCATTCCCAAGGCGACCCCCGATTACACCGAAGAAGATGTCGATTCCATCGTCAATACCAACCTCAAGGGCTTTTTCTACCCATCCCAGGCAGCGGCGACGCACATGGCGGCCAACGGGGCAGGGCATATTGTCACCATCACTGCCAGCATCGCCATGCAGCCGAACGTCAAGGTGCCGGCGTTGTTGCCGGTACTGATCAAGGGCGGCTTGAACCATGCCACCCGTGCTTTGGCGCTGGAACTGGCAGCCTCCGGTGTGAAGGTCAATGCGGTCGCCCCCGGCATCATCGACACACCCATGCACGGCAAGGACGAGGGCACCCGCAACTTCCTCAACCAACTGTCGCCCAGCGGTCGCATCGGCAAGGACCAGGATGTGGTGGATGCTGTCCTGTACCTTACAGATTCGACCTTCACCAGTGGCACGGTGATGGTGGTGGATGGCGGTTCGACCAGCGGCACCTGGTAAGCACTGCAGAGGTATAGCCATTTGCGGCCGCCTGATTTCAGGCGGCCGTTCGCATTATCGCGTCAATTTCAACGCCAGCTCGGCAACGTGCTTGCCCTGGAAGCGGGCGATATCCAGTTCGTTCTGTGAGGGTTGGCGTTTGCCGTCGGCTCCGGCCAGCGTGGTAGCGCCGTAGGGGGTGCCGCCGGTGATTTCAGCCATATTGCTCAGCCCGGCGCAGGAGTAGGGCACGCCCACAATCACCATGCCCTGATGCAACAACGTGCTGTGGAAGGAAGTGATGGTGGTTTCCTGGCCACCATGCTGGGTGCCGGTGGAGGCGAACACGCTGCCGATCTTGCCCACCAGCGCACCTTTGGCCCATAACCCGCCCGTCTGGTCGAGGAAGGTGCGCATCTGCCCGGCCATATTGCCAAAGCGCGTCGGTGTGCCAAACAGGATGGCATCGTAGTCTGCCAGTTCGTTGGGGCTTGCCACGGGGGCCTGCTGGTCGAGCTTGACGCCAATGGCCGCGGCCTGGTCGGCCGGGATGGTTTCGGCAACGCGCTTGAGCGTCACATCGGCGCCAGGCACCGAGCGGGCGCCTTCGGCTACAGCATTGGCCATTGTTTCGATATGGCCATACATCGAGTAATACAGAACCAGTACTTTCGCCATGATGTGTTTCCTGGGTTAAGCGCCACGGGGCATTCGGACTAACACTAGCAGAGCCTCAAGGGCTGGCTCGTGACCTCGGATCGTTCCAGTTTTGAGACGGTGCAGCCTGATTTGGTGACTACCGGCAATGGAGTGGGGCTACTAAGGTGACTCCACTCCGTTAACCCACGTGTCTTGAGGAGCGCACCATGAGCAGCCCTGCGAATTTCAACAACCAGCGCCCTGTCATTGATGCAGACGACAGCGTCATGCTGTTGATCGATCACCAGAGCGGGCTATTCCAGACGGTTGGCGACATGCCGATGCCGGAGCTGCGCGCACGCGCCGGTGCCCTGGCTAAAATAGCCACTCTGAGCAAACTGCCGGTCATTACCACAGCCTCAGTACCCCAAGGCCCCAACGGTCCGTTGATTCCGGAAATCCACGAAAACGCCCCCCATGCCCAATATGTTGCGCGCAAGGGCGAGATCAATGCCTGGGACAATCCCGAGTTCGTCGCGGCGGTCAAGGCTACCGGGCGCAAGACGCTGATCATCGCCGGTACCATCACCAGCGTGTGCATGGCATTCCCGGCTATCAGTGCGGTGTACGACGGCTACAAGGTGTTTGCCGTGGTCGATGCTTCGGGCACCTATTCGAAGATGGCCCAGGAAATCACCCTGGCCCGTGTGGTCCAGGCCGGTGTGGTGCCCATGGACACCGCAGCGGTCGCCTCAGAGCTGCAAAAAACCTGGAACCGCGACGATGCGCTGCAGTGGGCCGAGGTGTACACCAAGATCTTCCCGGCGTACCAATTGCTGATCGAAAGCTATTCCAAGGCCCAGGATGTGGTGAAGAACAGTGAAGTGCTGGATTCCCAGCGTAAGTAACCCAAGCTCCCGCCGAAATGGGCTACAAAAGCCAAAAGCGACGCAGCCTGGCGGCAGCAGCTACGAGGGCGTGTGTGACGCGTTGGTGTAGCAGCTGCCGCCAGGCTGCGTCTGCGATTGATGCACCGGTCACAAGCTTTGATGCACAGGCAACCTGAGCTCTGCCTCAAGGCCACCACCTTCGCGGTTGCGCAGGCTCAGGCTGCCGCCGATGGCCACGGCCAGTTGTTGGGCGATGGCAAGGCCCAGGCCTGTGCCGCCAGTGTTGCGGTTGCGCGAGTTTTCGACGCGGTAGAAGGGCTGCATGACCTGCGTAAGTTCGGCTTCGGGTATGCCCGGGCCACGGTCCAGGACCTTGATCGCCAGACCGCCGTCGGCCTGGTTGGTAATTTCTACCTCAGCGGCGCCGGAGAACTTCAGGGCGTTATCCAGCAAGTTGACCAGTACCCTGCGCAAGGCATGGGGGCGGGTATCGAGGGCTGCGCCATACTTGCCCGTCAGTTGCACGTCCTGCCCGGTGTCCTGGTAGTCGCAGACCAGGCTGTCGAGAAAGGCGTCCAGATCGATGCGCGCACTCGATTCACTGGCGCCATGCACGCTGCGTGCATAGGCAACGCCCTCGCGCACCAAATGCTCGATTTCGCCGAGGTCTTGGGTCAGTTTGTCTTTTTCGGCCGAATCATCCATGAACTCGGCGCGCAGCTTCATGCGGGTGATGGGGGTTTGCAGGTCGTGGGAGATGGCGGCCAGCAGTTGCATGCGCTCCTTCAGGTACGCAGCGATACGATCCTGCATGGCATTGAACGCACTCGCCGCGTGGGCGACTTCGCTGGGGCCGTTTTCATCCAGGCGTGTGGCATGGGCATTGGGGTCGAGGGTTTCCACGGCGCGGGCCAGGCGGGTCAAGGGGCCGATCGCCATTTTCACCGCCAGCCAGGTGCAGCCCAGCAGCAAGCCCAGTTGCAAGACCAGTACGATGGGCAACCAGAACGCCAGCGGCATGCTGGCCGGGCGCACGTCGATGGTCACCGGGCTGCCATCGCTCAGGTTCAAGTGCGCCTGGAAATGCGGGCGCAGGTCGGGCACTTCGGTGAAGGACACGGCATGATCGGCACCGATGGCGTCTTTGATCGTGCGTGCGGCGATGGGAGCATCGCGTACATCAATGGGCTTGCCGGGCTGGCCCTCGGTGAGCAGATAGCTGTAGTTACGGTGTTCGAAGCGTGGCAGCCAGGCAGCGCGTTCGGCGGCGGGCAAGCGGTCGAGAATGGCGATGGTGATGGACACATCGCTCTCCAGGTTGCCCAGCATGGTGGTCGTGGTGCTCTGGTAGCGTTCGTAGAACTGCGCGCTGAAGGAGAGGGCATGGGCCAGCAATAGGCTGGCCAGGAAAATCAGCGACAGGCGTGAGGCCAGCGTGCGCGGCCAGCGCAGCCAGCGGCTCACGCTTGCGCACCGAGGATCTCCACCGGCATGGAGAACACATAGCCTTCGCTGCGCACGGTCTTGATGTAGGCCGGTTCGCGCGCATCGTCCAAAAGCCGTTGACGTAGACGGCTCACCAGCAGGTCGATGGAGCGGTCGAACAGGTCGGCGTCGCGGCCCTGGGTCAGGTTGAGCAGTTGGTCCCGGTTGAGCACCCGCTGCGGATGGTCGAGAAACACCCGCAATAACCGGTACTCGGCGCCGCTCAAGGCGACCATGGTGCCGTCCTGGTCGAGCAGGTGGCGGGCAGAGGTGTCCAGGCGCCAGCGGCCGAAGGCGAGCAGGCGGCCGCTTTCGGTTACCACCAGGTTGGGCGGAAGCATGCGCGTACGCCGCAGCACAGCGTTGATCCGCGCCAGCAGTTCGCGGGCCGCAAAAGGCTTGACCAGGTAATCGTCGGCGCCCATTTCCAGGCCGATGATGCGGTCGGTCTCATCATTGCGCGCGGTCAGCATCAGCACGGGCGTGGCTTTGTGCTTGCCGGCGCGCAGCTCACGACACAGGAGCAGGCCGTCGTCGCCCGGCATCATGATATCGAGCACGATCAGGTCCACCGGCGTGGTCTCCAGAAACGCCCGCATCTGCCGCCCATCGGCGACCACCGTGGTGCGCAGCCCGTTCTTTTTCAGGTAGTTGCCCACCAGTTCCCTGATCTCGCGGTCGTCATCGACGATCAGGATATGGTCGACATGGTCCATGAGTGCTGCCCCCGTGAAGTGTGATGGCCAGGGATTCTAACGACGCGGCGTGGGCCTGCCCTCAGTCCTTTGTATTGCAGTGTATCCGCAGGCGGCGGGGATACAGAACGAAGCAAAAAAATGCGCCATTGCGCCCGGTTTGTATCGCTGTGTATCCCCATGGCATTTGGATACGTACCGAACCAACCGGCCCCCTTGGTGACACATTCGAGATACCTGCCGGGCATTAAATGAGCTCCATCGAGGCCAATACACCTGCTTGGACTTGAACGACAACTCATTGAAGCCCGGAGAAACAACCATGAACGCTAAGGCCGCCTGCGCCGCCTGCCTGTTTGCTGCCTTGAGCATCTGCACCATTTCCGCCCGTGCCGAAGCCACCGTCAAACCTCAAACCTACACCTATGGCAGCCATCTGGATATCCAGACCGTGCTCTCTACAAGCCAGGCCACAACCCCAGTATGCGGGGTGGTCAATGCCCGCCTGAACTACCTGGACAGCAATGGCAAGGCCCAGGCGCTCGAGTATCTGACGATTGCCGACAGCTGCAATGCCGGCAACTGACCCTGTCATCACATCGAAAGGTAATTGCCATGCTACTCATTGCATTTCTGGGCGGGATACTGACGGTCCTGAGCCCCTGCATTCTGCCGGTCGTACCCTTTTTGTTTGCCGGGGCCAATCGTTCTCGCGCTTCGGTTTTTCTGACCTTGAGCGGCCTGGTACTGACCTTTGCCCTGGTTTCGAGCCTGGCGGTGGTGAGTAGTGAATGGGTGATCAAGGCCAACGAAGCCGGCCGCCAAATTGCGCTAGCGGTGATGGTGTTGTTCGCGCTGTCGCTGCTCTCGGCCAAGGCCGGCACCTGGCTGGCGCGGCCATTTGTCATGCTGGGTAATCGTATCGATCCCTCGGCACGTAACTCATCCGGCCCATTGGGTTCGGTATTGGTCGGCGTCGCCACTGGCTTGCTGTGGGCACCCTGTGCCGGGCCTATCCTGGGTGTGATCCTGGGCAGCGCGATGCTTCAGGGGGCCAATGCCCAGACCAGCCTGTTGCTGCTGACTTACGGCCTGGGCAGCGCACTGTCGTTGGGCACGTTGATCTTCGCCGGCCGTGGCCTGGTCAGCCGTTTGAGGCCATCGATACCCGTCACCGGCTGGTTGCGCCGTGGCACCGGCCTTTTCGTATTACTGGCCGCTGTGGTGATCGGCACCGGGTCGAGCGACAAATTGCTTGCGGGTACCTCGTCCCAAGGGGCCAACGCCATAGAGCAGGGCATCCTCAATACGGTACCCAAGGCCATCGATTACCTGGTGGAGAAGGTCAAGGCGCAAACGCCCGATCAGGCCAACACGCCCATGCCGTCGCTGGACGGTGCAGTGCAATGGCTGAACTCACTACCGTTGAACAACGAAAGCCTGCGCGGCAAGGTGGTACTGGTGGATTTCTGGACTTATGACTGCATCAACTGCCAGCACAGCCTGCCTTACGTCATCGACTGGGCGAAGAAATACGAGAAGGATGGCCTGGTGGTGATTGGCGTTCACACCCCTGAATACGGCTACGAAAAGATCATCGGCAACGTGCGCAACGAAGTCGCCAAGCTGGGAATCAACTACCCGGTGGCCATTGATAACAACTACGCGATCTGGCGTGCGTTCGATAACCAGTACTGGCCAGCCCACTATTTTATCGATGCCAAGGGGCAAGTTCGATATAGCCATTTTGGCGAGGGTCGCTATGAGTCGCAGGAGAAGGTGATTCAGCAGTTGTTGGAAGAGGCAAAGGCCGTTGGAAAGACGACAGGGTGACAATGGTGTGATGCCTGGATCGCGGGCAATCCGATTGCCCGCGATGAGGTCCTGCCAAGCCAACCCTATTTGAATGCTCTGTTGGATTCATCAGCCTTGACTGGTTTAGAGTCGGGCATCTGTTCCCGATACATACGGAAAACGACATGGACGCCCTGCAAGCCAATGCCTCTTTGCTGATCATCGACATGCAAAAAGGCATGGAACACCCCAAACTCGGCCGTCGCAACAACCCGCAGGCCGAATCGAATATCCAGAACCTGCTCAACGCCTGGCGAACGTCCGGGCGTCCCGTCGTACATGTTCGTCATATTTCCCGCTCAGCCGAATCGGTGTTCTCGCCAGGACAGCCTGGCTGCGAATTCCAGCAGGCGTTTGTTTCATTGCCCCATGAGCATGTCGTCGAAAAGAACGTTCCCGATGCTTTTATCGCAAGCGGGCTGGAGCGCTGGCTGCACGCCCATGGCATCCGGCAGTTGGTGATCGTGGGTGTGGTGACCAACAACTCCGTGGAGTCGACAGCGCGTTCAGGTGGCAACCTGGGTTTCGACGTGACTGTGGTGGCTGATGCCACTTACACCTTCGACCAACAAGATCTCACGGGCCGTCTCTGGCCTGCTGAGGATGTGCACGCCTTGTCCCTGAGTAACCTGGCGATGGATTACGCGTGTGTGGTTGAGGCGAGCGAGGTACTCGCGGCGACTTAGCGGGGCGTGGAGAGCAGTCTGCAAGCAAAAGCCCGGCTATGGAGGCCGGGCCTTGGTTTGAATACTGCAACTGGACAAATCATGCAGTGCGGCTTTCGATCAGACGGTCTGATCCACTTTCAGCAACGACCGGTTGGACGGAGGAAGCAGCAAACACGTTGGCTGCCAGTACCGAGAAAGCAAACCCGTCATGCCGTACGATTTTCGATCAGGGATCGGAGCCGCCGTGAGCGACACGGTCCTGTAGGAGCGGGCTTGCCCGCGATGCAGGCGATGCGGTTTGTCTGAAGCACCGCGGCGATATCATCGCGGGCAAGCCCGCTCCTACAAAGTCTGGATCAACCTGCCCTGACCGCGGGGTTTGTCCTTAGGAGATTAATGTACAGTCAAAAAGCAAAAGCCCGGCTGTCGAGGCCGGGCTTTTGTTTGAGTACTTTGAGTACTGCAGCGGAACAACTCATGCGGTACGGTTTTCGATAAGGCGGTCAGAGCCACCTTCGGCAATGCGGTTCTCGATCAGGCGGTCAGAGCCACCTTCAGCAACACGGTTCTCGATCAGGCGGTCAGAGCCACCTTCAGCAACACGCTGTTCAATCAGACGATCCGAGCCACCTTCAGCAACGACTGGTTGAACTTCAGAAGCAGCAAACACGTTGGCTGCCAGTACAGAGAAAGCAAAACCGAGGAAGAGTTGGCGTTTCATGGTGGTGTGCTCCGGGGTGTTTGGTTGGTATGGAGCTGATGGTACGCGACAGGATTTTTAAGAGAACTTCATTGGGTCGATGGTGACAATCGATGGGAATGATGGCGGCTCCGTTGCTTCAGCGAACGCATTTCCCAACACAGCGCTGTAGCAGCGGCCATAAGGCTGCGTCACAGGCACCGCGCATGATCAGGAAGTTTGCGTGGGCCTCGGACGCAGCCTTTGGCGGCTGCTACGGGTTGAGGGGCCGCCGATCCTCTCTACTGCGCAGATTGCGCCTTCATTTTTTCCGCGATCTTCGCATCGACTGCCGCGCGTATCTGATCGATGCTGAAGCTGGCCGGTGTCTGACTGGGTGGATATTCGACGAAGGTTTCCAAAAACGTTGCAGCTTTTTGCGCTGAAAACGCTGCAAGGTAAGCGTTTTTTGTCGTCCAGTCGTAATACTGGTCCGACACTATGTCGGCACGCTCATAGGGGTCCATCTTCAGGTTGAAGAATTTTGGTGCCCTTAACGGTGTGAACGGGTTGCTCCACACCGCAAAACCGCCCGGTGCGCGCTGTTCGGCGAAGACTATTTTCCAGTTACCGGTACGCATGGCTACCAGCATGCCGTCGTCGTTGAAGTAGTAGAACTCGTCACGCGCTGATTTCGGTTGCTGTCCAGTCAGGTAGGGCAGTTGGTTGTAACCGTCCAGGTGCACCTTGAAGTTGGTGCCACCGGAAGTCGGTGCCCAGCCCTTGAGCAGCTTGTCCTTGACCTCGGTATCGCCGGCAGCAGCGAGCAGGGTGGGGAACCAGTCCAGGCCCGAGAACATATCGGTGGAGACTTCACCCGGTTTGATCTTGCCTGGCCAACGGACCATCGCAGGCACCCGGAACGCGCCTTCCCAGTTGGAATTCTTCTCGTTACGGAACGGTGTGGTGGCCGCGTCCGGCCAGGAGAACTGGTTGGGGCCGTTGTCGGTGGTGTAGACGACGATGGTGTTGTCGGCGATTTTCAGGTCGTCGAGGGTTTGCAACAGTTTGCCCACGTCGCCGTCATGCTCAAGCATGCCGTCGGCGTATTCATTGCCCGGCATGCCGCTCTGGCCTTTCATCGACTCACGCACGTGGGTGAACACGTGCATGCGCGTGGTGTTCATCCACACAAAGAACGGCTTGTCGGCGTCGACCTGCTTCTTGATGAAGGCCTGGGCGGCGGCAGTGGTTTCGTCGTCGATGGTTTCCATGCGCTTGGTGGTCAGGGCGCCGGTGTCTTCGATCTTGCCATCGGCAAAGCTGTGGATCACTCCGCGGGGCGTGTTGGCCTTGAGGAATGCGGGGTCATCCTTGGGCCAGTAAGGGCGTTCGGGTTCCTCTTCAGCGTTGAGGTGGTAGAGGTTGCCGAAAAACTCGTCGAAACCGTGATTGGTCGGCAGGTATTCGTCGCGGTCGCCCAAGTGGTTCTTGCCGAACTGGCCGGTGGCGTAGCCCTGGGACTTGAGCGCCTGGGCGATGGTGATGTCGCGCTTCTGCAAGCCTACCGTTGCGCCGGGTACTCCGACTTTCGACAGGCCGGTACGCAGCGGTGTCTGCCCGGTGATGAAACTGGAGCGGCCGGCGGTGCAGCTGTTTTCCGCGTAGTAGTCAGTGAAAATCATCCCTTCCTTGGCGATGCGGTCGATGTTCGGGGTTCTGTAGCCAACCACACCCATGGAGTAGGCACTGATGTTGGTCTGGCCGATGTCATCGCCAAAAATCACCAGTATGTTCGGTTTTTCGGCGGCCCCGGCAGTCGCCGAAATCGCCATGATCGAGGTCGCCACCAAGGCGAGGTTTGGCAGCCATTTGCGCAGGGGAATCATCTGGCTTGCTCCTGTTTCCTTGTGTCGCTGAGTGCGACGAACGTTTAGTGCACTCCTTCATTACCTTGCTTTATTCCCTTTTTTCATCACCGAGGACGCCGGGTCAGGCGTCCGAAGGCCCAGTTAACGATAGTTCAAGAGAAGCCCGGCCCTTGTCGCCACTGCCATAAGGCCGCGTCACAGGTTCCGCGTTTGATCAGGAAATTCGCGTGCGCCTCGGCCTGGGCGAGTCCATCCAATTACGGATGGAGGACCGCCCGTTGCGCCCATAATCAGTAACGCGCTTTATGTAGGAGCTGGCTTGCCCGCGATGCAGGCGATGCGGTTTGTCTGAAGTGCCGCGCCGGCATTATCTTGGGCAATTGGAGTGCCGCGCCAACAGCTCTACAGGTCCTGGATCAACCATCTGATCGGCCAGGGGAAAATGTGCAGCCCAAAAGCAAAAGCCCGGCTGTCGAGGCCGGGCTTTGGTTTGAGTACTGCAACTGGACAACTCATGCAGTGCGGTTTTCGATCAGACGGTCAGAGCCACCTTCGGCAACACGGTTCTCGATCAGACGGTCAGAGCCACCTTCAGCAACACGGTTCTCGATCAGACGGTCAGAGCCACCTTCGGCAACACGGTTTTCGATCAGACGGTCAGAGCCACCTTCGGCAACGCGGTTCTCGATCAGGCGGTCAGAGCCACCTTCGGCAACACGGCTCTCAATCAAACGGTCAGAGCCACCTTCGGCAACGCGGCTCTCGATCAGACGGTCGGAACCACCTTCGGCAACGCGTTGCTCAATCAGACGATCCGAACCGCCTTCGGCAACGACCGGTTGAGTGGTGGATGCGGCAAACACGTTGGCTGCCAGTACAGAGAAAGCAAAACCGAGGAAGAGTTGGCGTTTCATGGTGGTGTGCTCCGCAGGTGTTTGGTTGGTATGGGGCTGATGTTACGCGTCAGGATTTTTAAGGGAATTTCATTAGGTCGATGGTGACAATCGATGGGAATGATGGGGATTCACAAGGTCAGAGTTGCACCCATCGCTGGCAAGCCAGCTCTCACTTTCATTCAAGTGATTAATAATAAAAAACAAATAGATATCTAATACTTTAGAAGCAAAACATTAACTATCTTTTCCCCATCAACAACGCATCGAGGCTCAGTTTGCCCGGCCCCTGTAGCAGCAGCGGCAAGAGGGCAGCCAGGTAAATCGCCGGCAGTTTGAAGTTGCCAAAACCCTTGTTGCTGATCGAATAGCCTTGGGCAAGCTCACTCAACGTCGACCAGTCGGTGGGCCAATGAACCGCTGCGGTTGCCACCACTGTGACCACGATCAAGATCAACGCCGACAAGCGTGTACCCAGGCCCAACAGCAAGGCAAGGGCGCAAAGCAGTTCTGCCCACAGTGAAAGTTCCCAGTTAAAAACTGCCGGCAAGTGATTGAATGGAAAGGGGAAGGCTGACTGGATATCGGCAAACCAATTTACGCCATTGAATTTCTCCCACCCTGATTCGAAAAACTCCCAGGCCAGGAAAATGCGCAGGCTGATGGGGCCGAGCCAGGTGCCCGTGCGTTCGAGGTTCGGACGCAGCCCGCTCAGGGCCGACAAGGAATGGGTTGGCATTGGCATGATCTCCGTGCAAGTGGGCCAGCTGAGGGTGGCCGGCCGATGCACAGAGTTTTGCGCAGCGCTGTATCGGGGATGTGTCCGCTACCTGGCGCAGTGCCAGCCAATGTGTCGCAACAACCGATGTACACATTGAGTTACATAGGCCCGGGCATACATGGCGATTTGCCCAATCTTGACTAAAGTATCAAGTGTCGGCGTGTGAACGCCGCAACCGTGATCGTCCAAGAGATTCCGGCAACGTACCGGACTCCTCCACCTGATCAGGAGTGCACGATGGACCTCAACCGTCGTCAGTTCTTCAAGGTCGCTGCCGTAGGCCTTGGAGGCTCGAGCCTGGCCGCGCTGGGCATGGCCCCGGCGCCCGCTTTCGCCGAGCAAGTGCGCCACTTCAAGTTGGCGCACACCCACGAGACCCGCAACACCTGCCCGTACTGCTCGGTAGGCTGCGGGTTGATCATGTACAGCCAGGGTGATGACGCCAAGAACGTCGTGCAGAACATCATCCACATCGAAGGCGACGCCGACCACCCGGTCAACCGTGGCACCTTGTGCCCCAAGGGCGCCGGCCTGCTCGACTTCATTCACAGCCCCAGCCGCCTGCAGTACCCGCAGGTACGCAAACCGGGCAGCAATGAATGGACGCGGGTGTCCTGGGATGAAGCGCTCGACCGCATCGCCGACCTGATGAAGGCCGACCGCGACGCCAATTTCATCGAGAAAAACGACCAGGGCCAGACGGTCAACCGTTGGCTCACGACAGGCTTTCTCGCAGCTTCGGCATCGTCCAACGAAGCCGGCTACATGACCCACAAAGTGGTTCGCAGTCTTGGCATGCTGGGGTTCGATAACCAGGCACGTGTCTGACATGGCCCGACGGTGGCAAGTCTTGCCCCGACGTATGGCCGTGGTGCCATGACCAACCACTGGACCGATATCGCCAACGCGAA
>CAYVPI010000039.1:0-35340 GCA_964453495.1 uncultured Pseudomonas sp.
AAATACACCCGTTCGATCTCCGATCCGAAGTTCGAAACCGGCACCGTCGAAACCGACAAAGAGCTGCTGCGCAACCTGATCGCCTACTACTGCGTTCTGGAAGGCATCTTCTTCTACTGCGGCTTCACCCAGATCCTCTCCATGGGCCGCCGCAACAAAATGACCGGCGTCGCCGAGCAGTTCCAATACATCCTGCGCGACGAATCCATGCACCTGAACTTCGGCATCGACGTGATCAACCAGATCAAGATCGAAAACCCGCACCTGTGGGATGCTGAACTGAAGGAAGAAGCTTCGCAGATGATTCTGCAGGGCACTCAGCTGGAGATCGAGTACGCGCGTGACACCATGCCTCGCGGCGTACTGGGCATGAACGCGGCGATGATGGAAGACTACCTGAAGTTCATCGCTAACCGTCGGTTGTCGCAGATTGGTCTGAAGGAAGAATACCCGGGTACCACGAATCCGTTCCCTTGGATGAGTGAGATCATGGACTTGAAGAAGGAGAAGAACTTCTTTGAGACTCGGGTTATTGAGTATCAGACAGGTGGGGCTTTGAGCTGGGATTGATTCTGGCTTGAGATGCTTGCTTGGAAAAAGGTCGCCGAATGGCGGCCTTTTTTGTGCCTGTGCGCATACCGAATGCGCATGAGCCACCATCGAATTCATCGATGACGGCAAAGAAAATTAACCAACCATCTCGTTCTTCCATCGATTCTAGCCTCACCTACTAGCCAACCAAAACACCCATTCGTACAGTGATAGGTAATTTTTCCTACACTAAGGATGGGCATCAGTGTCGACTCCGCCTAACAGCTTCTCCTTTCCAAATAGCTCCAGTGAATCGGCTCAGACGCCGCAAACGCCAGTGCAATTTGTGAAAGGCAAAATCTACAGCCGCAAAACTGATATCCATGGGCCATTTGGTGGCAGTCTCCAACCCGGGATTACCCGCTCGTCCAAGTCACCTGTTGTTTTTATCTTTACCGGTGAAACTGGCAAGCAGTACGGCTACCACGACGACGCGAGTGATGATGGGGTTTACTCCTACACCGGTGAAGGCCAAATAGGCCATATGGAAATGACCGGAGGCAATCGCGCAATTTTGGAGCATGCAAAAGAAGGCCGCTCACTGCATCTGTTCAAATCGATGGGAAAAGGAAAAGGGCATAAATACATCGATGAATTCTGCTGTGCCTCCCACTCCTGGGGGCTTGGTCCAGATCGAAAAGGTGATACAAGAAAAATTATTATCTTTCGCTTGGTTCCAGTGAGCACACTCACGCAGTTGGAAGACTTTTCCGAGCAACAGCCAAACTCCCCCACCAATACTCTGACCCTGTCTGAAGCTAGAGATCTTGCCTTAAATGCTTCAGCCACACCGCAAAATCAGGATAGCAAAGCTGCTCTGCGAACAATTTACGTCCGCAGTCAGCGAGTAAAGGACTACGTCCTGATGCGGGCCGAAGGGGTATGTGAAAGCTGCGGAGATGCGGCCCCATTTTTCAGGAAGAATGGCACTCCATACCTTGAACCGCATCACATCAATCGTCTTTCAGATGGTGGTATAGACCATCCCGCATACGTTGGAGCTATCTGCCCGGCATGTCACCGCGAAATTCATTTTGGTCAGCATGGAACCGTTAAGAACGAAGCATTGCGCGATATCGTTCAAAAAAAAGAAAAAGCCATGTCGTAAAATTTCAGACTGGAAAAGACATCCGATGAACGGGCAGACCTTCTGGTGATCGTGTCTTATCCATCACTAGTTTTGATAAAACGCCAAATCAACCATTTTCGGAAAACACCTACAGACTCGAGCATTGACCCTCAGACTTTGGTTACCTACCCTGCCATCGCGCCTAAGAAACGCATCAAGTAGCGGCCCGACCGCTCCCGAAACAGCGGCTTTTTTGTACCTGCGGCCCCCGGCTGCGCGTCTTAAAATCTCTGCTATGCCGGGAGTGGACTAATACAAGACCCGAAAGGGGAATATGTCCGGCCTTCTACTTGAGGTTTCTTAACTCCCGACGCCTTAGCCCTAAGAAGCTACAAGTAGAGGTAATGGAAATGCCTATCCCAATCTGGCCTGCAGCTCGAAGGCAAACCGAGTCACTATCGATACATAGCGCCTCAGCAGCAGATGCAGCCTCCAACACTCACTTCACCCCTACCTTATTCACCCGTCACAACCGCCCACTCCACGCCATCTGGCTCGAATCCCAAGCCTGGTTCTGCGCCCGCGACCTGGGCCGTTTACTCGGCCGCCATCTCGAATCCCACGCCCTGCGCAAGCTAGACGCCGACCAAACCCGCACCCTCACACTCCTGCGCAATGGCGAGCACCAGCCGACCGTGATGATCAACGAATCAGCGGCCTACACCACATTGGTGCATCACTACACCCCCGAAAACCGCAGCCTTCGCCAATGGTTGACCAATGAGGTCATTGCGGTGATGCGTGATGAGAATGCCAATCTTGGAAATCATGTTCCCAGCCTCAGCCTGCTGAAGTGGGCGGAGCTGTCTGTGAGCATGTTGCATTGGCAGAACGAGCCGTGGATCCGGTTGCGGGATTTGCCTGAGGTTTTGGCCCATCCCCATATGAGTGAGGTCAGAACGAGTGAGCGCAAGCGATCTTGGTGGTGTGCGCCCTCTCGTCTGTTTCATTTCAATCGCCAGGATGGTTGTATGTGAAATCGATGAAGGTCCTTTGGACCTCAGCGCAGCCTTCGGCAGCGGCTACAAAGACCGTGGTGCGCTGTACCTTTGTTGAAATTGCTATCAGGCACAGCCGCATGTCGATCATCACTGCGCGACCTGAGGGAGAAAGGTGAGATGCTCTGCGGTGTGGTGGATCTGATTGGCAGCTCCCAGGAGAGATGTAGAAATCCAACCAAGATAAAGGCCCCGTGGGCCTCGACGCAGCTTAGCGGCAACTGCTCCAGGGATTACATGTATTGATTTCCGGTGTTCAGTACCGCGGCATCCATCGATTGCTATGCATCCGCATCAATCTTGCCAAGGATTCACTACCTCAACACCGCACTCCACAAAGTCCTTCACGTTGCGCGTCGCCAGGACGGCTCCTCGCGAACGAGCAACGGCTGCGATCATTGCGTCAAATTGACTGAGGGGCTTGCCCGCCAATCGTCGAGCCGCCGAAATTTCGGCAAATGCATCAGCTGCGTCGGAATCAAAGCTCAATACACGTCCTGCAAAGTCCTCATTGAAAATTGCCAAGGCTGCTTCCCACAAGGCCTCACGCCGCTGGCCTTCAGGTATCAAGCGGACACCATACAAAACCTCGCTGCGCGTTATCGTTGTACTAAACAATGATGCTCCAGGCTGTTTTCTTAACCACGACAGTACCAAGGGGTCAGGTACAGGCCGCAACACTTCCGTCAGTACGTTGGTATCCAGAATAATCATGCATCGAAATCCAACGGTTCACGCATGGCTTCACGCGGGGCAATCTCCAGCTCTACTCCACCTATGGGAGCCACGCGCGCACGGATAGAGTCGACCAACGACTTTGCCTTGGCAGGCTCAGTAGACAAAGCCGAACGCAAAATATCGCGTGCTTCCTCCTCCATTGAGCGGCCGTGCAACGCGGCCTGCACGCGCAAGCGCGCTTTGAGTTGGTCGTCGATATTACGAATGGTCATGCTAGCCATGACACTCCTCCAAAAATCATCAATGATTGCATATTAATCAATGATTGCATCAGCGACTAATCAACTCGATCAATACCACCCCTTCCCCTCCAACCGCGAAGCCCAATCCTCCACCTCCCGCACCTCAACCCGCCGCTCCAACGTCCGCCGCCACGAAGCCACCAACGGCAACTCCAAGCACTCCCGCGCCACCTCCACATCCACCTGCCGACTGAACAACACCCCCGACAACCGCGCCAGCGACCATTCCCCATGCGCCCGCTCAACCACCTGCAACCGATCCCCCGCCTTCACCACGCCCGGCTCCAGCACTCGGTAATACCACCCCGTGCGCCCGGACTGTTGTACGCGCAGGGCCATGTCGGTCACGGCGAAGCGGTCGCTGAGTTTCCAGCAGGGCATGCGGCCCTGGGAGACTTCCAGCAAGGCGGTGCCGGCGCGGATGCGGTCGCCCAGGCAGATGTCGTGTTCGGTCCAGCCGTGGCTGCTGAAGTTTTCGCCGAAGGCGCCGGGTGTGGTCAGCAGCGGATGGGCGCCGAGCCCTTCGGACCAGGCGCTGTAGTGTTCTCGGGGGTAGTGGTGGATGGCTTTTTCGATGCCGCCATGTACGCGCAGGTCGCCTTGTTCATCGCCGGCAAGGCCCATGGTGGTGATTGCGAGTGGGCCGGGTTGCGCGGTTTTGGCGATGGCGCTGTGTGAGCCGGGCCGGGTGAAGGGGACGGCGCGGCCGGTCAGCAGGGTGTCCAGTTGGATGCTTGAATTCGGCATAAGGATCTCTATGACGGTTCGTGAGCGGGCTGGTGTTCGCGGCAGATCAGTTCGATGTCGGTGGCGGCCAGTGGCTCTTCAGTGAGGCCGCAGAACGGGCCGCCGGCGACTTGGCGGTGGAAGCGGCAGGTTTTGCACAGGCCGAAGCTGGGCACGTCTTCGTTGCGTTGTACATTGCGCAGCAGTTCGAGGAGCAGGTGTTCCAGTTCATCGGCTTGCTTGCCCATGCGTTGGGCGGCGGCGCTGATGAAGGCTGGGGGCAGCACGGCGGCGAGCAGCGATTGCGCCGGTGCGGTCAGTTCCAGGTGCACGCTGCGTTTGTCGCGGGCGTCCTGGTGTTTGACGATCAAGCCTTTGGCTTCCAGCGCCTTGAGTGATTGCGAGACGGTGCCCTTGGTCAGGCCCAGGTAGTCGGTGACGGCCAGCGGAGTGTTGGAGTAGCGGTTGCAGCGGGCCAGGTACATCAGGGCACTGAGCTGGATGGGCTGCAGGTCGGCTAGCAGTGGGTGCTCGCGAAACCACACACGCATCAGGCTGGAGAGGCGTTCAAGAAGGTCGTACAACACGGGGGCGTGTCTCAGGCTATGGCATTGATAGATAGTATCGAATAAAAACCATATTGACAAAACAGGCGTCGGGCGTAGGCTCAAATACAGTATCGATCCGATACCTTAACTGGAGATTGGAACATGACGACTGCTCGTTACTATCACGCGGGTTGCCCGGTGTGTGTTTCCGCTGAACAAACCCTGTTGAGCGTGCTGGACCCAAAGGTACAGGTAGAAGTGGTGCACCTCGGTGAGCGCGCCGACCGGGTGGCCGAAGCCGAAGCGGCTGGTGTCAAGTCGGTGCCGGCACTGGTGGTGGATGGCCAGGTGTTGCATGTGAACTTCGGCGCGGCGCTGGCCGATTTGAAATAGGGAGGAGACCGTCTTGGCAACGCACCTCGCGGCTTCCGTGCCGGCGGCTTATCAACCGATGAACTGTGACCTGCACGACTACCTGGAGATTGCTTGCATGCATGGGTATCGCTTGCAGGTTGAGTTGGTCGATGGGACGAGTTTTGAGGCTCGGGCGGTAACCACGCGCACGGCTTCGAGCAAGGAAGAGTTCTTGTGCCTCGCGGGCACAGGGGGGGCGCTTGAGGTGCGGCTTGATCGGTTGTTGGCGATTACGCCGTTGGGGGATGAGACGAGTTTCAAGCGGGTGGAACTGACAGGCGGAGCCTGCTGGATTTGATGGCTAGCCTGCCCACGGCGCGATGGCGCGTATTGACAATGCATACACAGAAGCTCAGGATTATGTGTATATACATTGTGAGGACGCGTTATGCGCGACGTATCAATCAACCTCAGAGCTCATTCGGAACAACGCGACCTCATTGACCGCGCAGCCGCGAGCCTGGGCAAGAACCGCTCGGACTTCATGCTTGAAGCGGCCTGTGAAAAGGCCCAGGGCGTGATGCTGGAGCGTACATTTTTTGCCGTCGGCCAAAGTGCTTTTGAGAAATTTGCGGCACTGCTGGAGGCGCCTGTTGCACCAAACCCCGCGCTTGAGAGCCTGCTTGCCAGGAAGCCTCAATGGGAAAGTTGAACAAGCTGCGGCCCCCTACGCTTCTCGTCTCAGAACATAGCATTGCGAACTTCAGCTCATCAGAGTCGGTCATGGATGACTGGCTCAAGAAAAGGGCATTGGCCAATCAACTATCAGGGGCCTCTCGCACTTTTGTTGTCGCCGACCAGGATGGCGTTGTCTGCGGCTATTACTCTTTGGCGGCTGGCGCTGTTGACCACGCTACGGCGGTGAGCTCAGTGCGCCGTAATATGCCCGACCCAATTCCTGTGATGGTGCTTGGCAGACTGGCTATCGATCAAAGGTACCAGGGCATGGGCCTGCGTGCCGATATGCTGCGCGATGCAGTATTGCGTACGACCCGCTTGGCTCAAGAAGTAGGCATTCGTGCGTTGTTGGTCCATGCGTTACATGACCGGGCCAGCGCCTTTTATCTTCGACACGATTTCAGCGAGTCGGGGCTTGATCCTCTGGTATTGATGTTGCGTATTAAATCGGACTGAACTCAATACAAGACTTGGTTGGTGGATTCAGACGGCACTGGAATAACGTTGCCGCAACAACGCCAACCGCTGCTCCCTGAACTTGGCCACACCCGCATCCGCGACCCCGCAGAATTTCTGCAGCCAGCAGGCAAGCATTTCCTCCTCCGGGTAGAAATACTTGCCTTTGAGGGCTTTGCTGGTGCGTGGGGTGGCGTTCATGTCATTGTCGAAATTCACTACCGCGAACTCATTGGGCGGTAAACATCCCGACGCATGGGCGATGTCCTGATATATCCAGAGCGCTTCGTTGATATGGCCCTGGGCACTGCGCTCGCCACGCTTGAACATGACGTACTGGCTGGTGAATGCCATGAACTGCTCACCAGCGGTAGGCATTTCGATCCAGTCGAGCACACCATCGCGCATGGCGAGCGTGAGCATTCCTTGAATCCAGCGTTGGCAAAAATCGTTCAGGAAGGCGTCGACATCAGCCTTCTTCATGTCGCTGAAGAACATCATGTAACGCGTGTCGACGTGAATAGCGACCAGCACGTGCTTGCGCCGTATGACGGTGGCGTGGAGCAGCCACTGATCGGCCTGCGCCGCATCGATGCCGTCCCGGGACATGGCGGCGGCATCTTCCTCTATTCGGGCAAAGGGCGGGTTTTGCACTGGGGTAACTTTCTTGCCCTTGTGCACGCGAGTGAAGAAGTCCGCAGCAGCTTGAGTGCAGTTGAAGATGAGCATTACGGGACCTTGATCCAGGGTTCAGTCAGCTAATACCGTCGATTCAACCTTCCAAAGCAAGGTCCCATCGACTGGAATCAGTGCAAACAGCACTGCTTGAACTTCTTCCCACTCCCACAAGGGCAAGGGTCATTACGCCCTACCCGCTCCTCACGCGTACGCACGGTCTGCGGCGTGCGCTGCGCCACGAAGTACGCATGCAGTGCCACCACCGCAGGTTCGATTGCTTCAATCGACTCCTGAAGTTCTTCAGGGCTCAGCGCTTCGACGCGTTCGAAGTTGCTTTGCTCGCCGTGCAGGGCAATCTCTTCCAGTTGAGCGGCCTGCTCCGCCGGCAAGCCCTGCCAGCCGCCACCCAGCGCCACGCCACGCATGTAGCCGATGCACCACTCGTCGACGATGACTTCGTTGTTGCCGCTTTCGCGGTTTTCCAGGAAGACGGCTTCGAAGGTTTCCGGGGACTCCATCAGCTCGGCGGCCAGTGAGTTCAGGTGGCGCATCAACAGCTTGTAGAAGCGCTCAGCCTGGGCCGGGTTGCTCCACTTCGGCTCTTTGTCCTTGCCACCCCAGACGGCGGGCATCCACTGGTTCGGCATGACCATCACCGGGCCGGAGACGATAGCGGTGAAGAAACCGTCCAGTTCGGAGGCATTCTGGATGGCAGCGTCGTTGCCGTGCTTCATCAGCACGTCGTCCACCTTCTGCAGTTCTTCGTTATCCAGGGGTTCGAAATCTGAGACTTGCATGTCGGTGGGCCTGTTCTTGAAAAAAGTTGGGGGATTTTACGCAGTCAGCGTGGTGCGCGATATTGAAAAGAGCGGGAAGTCGACGCAGAGCGTCTGTCCAGGTATGCCCACACGGTGCATGGGCAAGAAGGGTTGTCCATTATTCCATCAAGTGAGCTTTATGGTCCTTCAGCCATTGCTTCACCATTGCGAGCAATTGATCTGCATGAGCCACTGCCTCTTGCGCCATAGCTTCACTGACTGGATCGCCGGAGTAATCAATCAGGTTACGCTGCTTCCTCAAACCATCCAATGCGATCATGGTGCTTACATCCAATCCGATTGTCTTGGGTAGACTTTGAATCATCGTCTGGTGATGACCGGGCTTGCTCGTGAGCGTGCGGTACCCGTTGGCCTGCAAGGCTGTGTTGGCGATTTGCATGATTGCTTTATAAGCCATATCGAAACGGCCTTCGCTACTCAGGTCGGCTAGGCGAGCATCATTCAGGCTTCGTTGAGCGGCTGCGAACAAACGGCTAATACTCAGTGCGTCCGGTTGAATGTTTTCCAGCGCAGTGCCTAGCAGGTTTTCTAGCGTCATTGACTACTCCTTGTCTGACTCCAGATCGTGCTCCATGCCGATCACGAACAGCTTAGGCTTACTCATCACCTCACGCACGAATGCACCCTGCTCTTGCAACATCTTGCGCCATTCGTTTTGCGGGTACTGCTTGGGGTTGATCTCTCGGCCGAAGGTTTCTTGCAATGGATAAAGGTGCGTGATCAGGTCACTGAAACCTGCGTCGCCAATCACCATCAAATCGATATCGCTGTAGGGGCCTGCCTTGCCGCTGGCCATGGAGCCAAAAACGAAAGCGACTTTTATGCGCTCTCTCAATGGCTGTAGAGCGCGTGCAATTTCCTCAAGCCAACCGTCAGTCTTGCGCAAGATACTGGCCAGTTCTTCAAAGATGAGGCAGTTCCGGTTTGCCCGGTAATGAACCTGATTGCCCACGCGTATTTTCAGCAATAGGCCCGCATCGACCATCTTGGTCAGCTCACGGCTCAACGTACCTGAGATGGTATCCGTCAACCGTGCGATTTCGCGTTGATGGTATTGCTCGTCCGGATGCAGGAGCATTAATGCCAATACCTTTCTGCGGTATTCGGAGAAGAGAAAAGTACTCAGCGACACGGCGAAGCCTCGATTGCTGCTTTTATGGCTGCAATTGAAGCCTTAAAAGCAGCAACTTTCAACTGCGCGCGTCTTGATTGGTGGGGGCGATCAGCGCTCGAAGTCTTGTTCAGCGCAAGCAGCACTGCTTGTACTTTTTACCACTACCACACGGGCACGGGTCATTTCGGCCGACCTTGGGTTCAGTACGAACCGGTACCGCGTTCACCGCTGCAGTAGCAGAACGCTGCCCGGCCCAGTATTGATGCAAGCCCACAGCAGCGACCTTGAGCACTTCGGTGAAGGCTTCTTCGGTGCTGATTTCCTGCTCCGGGTCGTCGGCGCTGTTGCCGATCACATCCACACCGACGGTGTGCATGGTAATCAGCCCCAGCAACCCCTGCTCGTGCTCGGGCAAGTCAGCCCAGCCGCCCGCGAGTTCAACGCCACGCTGATAACCCAGGCACCAGTCTTCGACGTCGAGGCCTTCTCTACTTTCGGCTTCGTTGAAGATCGGCGAGTAATCATCCGGATAATCCACCAGCATCAAAGCGACCTGGTTCATGTGCTGGATCAGCGAGTCGAAGAAGCGTTGGTAGGTTTGTTCGCTTTTCCACTTGGGCAGGTGTTCGGCACCGCCCCAGAATGCGGGGTACCAGTCGTTGAAATGGATGTCGTCGACGTAGGAGACGATGGCGGTGAAGTAGCCGTCCATTGCCGAGATGCTGCGGATGGCGGTTTCCCCAGCGTGCTGGTCCAGTTGGTCCTGGATGAAGTCGAACTGGGCGAGGGTCAGCGGTTGGTTGCTGATGGTGAAGGCCATGGGGGGTGCTCTTGCGGGGTGGGCTGTTGGGGGAGGATATCAGATCGTTTTTGGCGGGGGACTGGGGGGACTGTGATGGCTTTATCGCGGGCAAGCCCGCTCCTACATGGGCCGCGTGATGCTCGTGATCGGGACGACTTCACCCTGAAAAAAGCAAAAAAAGGGCGACCCTCTCGGATCACCCTTTTTCACACCGCCCAGCAGAGCGGATTTTGTTTGGTAGGCGCGATTGGACTCGAACCAACGACCCCCACCATGTCAAGGTGGTGCTCTAACCAACTGAGCTACGTGCCTGCTGTGAGGCGGCATTCTACGGAATTGCGCGCGGCTGTCAACTTTGCGTTTGAAGTTATCAGCGGCGCAACGGGCTGGCGCGATCCTTGAGGTAGCCGACCAGTTCCCAAGCCGATTCCGGTACGTTTTCGTCGTCGTACGTCACTGAAATTTCCCGACCGTCGTCAATGGTGATCTCGTATTGCTGACAATCGCGCGCCGTTTCACAAAGATGCCTACCCGAAATGTTGATGCCGCTTTCGCGAACCAGGCGCCGCACGGTTTGCGCTTCATCGTGCGCCAGGGCGTCGGTGTCCAGGTGGCAGACCTTGACGGTGCCGATAAACCCGCCGGTTTCCTGAAACTGGATTTTCATGAGCTGACCTCGCTGCTAGAGGTTGATCCCCACCTTTTTCCACGCCGCCTTCACCGTTTTTTTGGTGTGGGCGTCATACAAGGCGCCGGCAACCTGCACGCTGATACGGGCACAATCCTGGAACTGGCTGTGGGCGTTGAGCTGGAGCAGGGTTTCGTACCAGATCCGCCCAGCCACGTCCCAGGCGTTACCGCCCAGCGCCTTGGCCACCAGAACGAAGGCGCGGTTGGGAATGCCCGAGTTGTAATGTACGCCGCCATTATCCCCTGATCCGGTGACAAATTTTGACATGTGGTCGGGTTGTGGGTCGTCGCCCAGGTAGGGGTCGTTGGCAAAGGCGGTGCCGGGGAACTCCATGTCGCGGATGCCACGCCGGGTCGGCGCAGGTATCAGCACATCGGCGCCGATCAGCCAGCTGGCGCTGGCGGCCGGTTCGTTGTTGTGCCATTGGCGTACCAGAATGCCGAAAACATCGGAGAAGTGCTCGTTCAAGGCGCCAGATTGGCCGTAATAGGTGAGGTTGCTGGTGAAAGCCTGCACGCCGTGGGTCAGTTCATGACCGATGACTTCCAGCGAGCGGGTGAAGCGTTGCGACCACAGGCCGGCACCGTCGCCGTAGGCCATCTGCGTGCCGTTCCAGTAGGCATTGTCCATGGGCACGTAGGTCTTGGTGCGGTAGTCAAACCGTTTCACATGCACGGTGGAGATCAGGCTCATGCCATTGCCGTCCAGGGAGTTGCGCTGGAACAGCTGCTCATAAAAGTCGTAGGTAATACCTGAGCCGTCGTAGGCTTCGTCTACCGCCACATCACCACTGGCTCCCTGCCCTTCTTCGCGGACCAGGTCGCCAGGCAGTTGGCCACTGGTGTTGGCGGTGTAAACCAGACGGTGTCGGGTCTGGTTCGGCGAGCGGTTGGCCAGCAATGCTGGCATGCGCTGGGCATTCTCGCGGTTGGCACGAAAGCTGGCATCGGCCTTGAGGTTGGCGATGGCTTGGGCACGCACCTGTGGGTCATCGGACAGCGCCAGGCGCTCGGTGATGTACGGCGGCACGATGCAATGCAGCGGATTACGGCACATGGTCGACCCTCCTTGGGCGGGGTTATGCACACAGCGTAGCCAATAAGACCGTGACCACTTCACCACCGGTCTCCACCTCTGGCCGGTTTTTCCACCCGCAAATCCACCCCGGGTTGGACGCGCCGCGTGGGCCTGGCTTGTTAAAACGTCGAGCATGCCCGGCCCGACGAGATTTGCCATGACCGACCTGCTGCTCAATGAACGCGAACTGAGCTTCCAGCTCTACGAACTGCTCGACACCCAAGCGCTGCTGCAACGCCCGCGCTACGCCGAGCATGACCGTGCCGTGTTCGATGCCACCCTCGCCACCGCGCGCCAGCTTGCCGCTGATTTTTTCGCCCCGCACAACCACAAAGGTGACGCCAACGAGCCAACCTTCGATGGCGAACGCGTGACGCTGATCCCGGAAACCAAGGCGGCGTGGGATGCCTTCGCCCAGGCAGGCTTTCTGGCGGCACACCATGACTATGCCGACGGCGGCCTGCAGTTGCCCGAAGTGCTGCTGCGCGCCTGCATGGCGTATTTCAATGCGGCCAACATCGCCTCAGTGGCTTACCCCTTTCTCAGCATCGGTGCCACCAACCTGGTCAAGAGTTTTGCCAGCGCCGAGCTGCAAGAGCGCTTTCTTGCGCCGATGCTCGAAGGTCGCTTCAGCGGCACCATGGCCTTGACTGAAGCAGGCCAGGGCTCGGCCCTGGGCGATTTGCGCACCAGCGCCCGGCCTATGGTCGACGGTACCTACCGGATATTTGGGCAGAAAATGTTCATCTCCGGTGGCGACCACGAGCTGACCGAAAACATCGTGCACATGGTGCTGGCGCGCATCGAAGGCGCTCCGGCCGGGGTCAAGGGCATTTCCCTGTTTCTGGTGCCCAAGTTCCTGGTGGAGGCCGATGGCAGCGTTGGCGCGCGCAACGATGTGGCATTGGCAGGTTTGCTACACAAGTTGGGCTACCGCAACACCACCTCCACGGTGCTGAGTTTCGGCGAGCGCGAAGGTGCGGTCGGTTATCTGGTGGGCGAGGCGCACAAGGGCCTGGGTTATATGTTCCAGATGATGAACGAGGCGCGTATCGGCGTGGGCCTCGGCGCGGCCAGCCTGGCCTACCAGAGTTACCTGCATGCCCTCACCTATGCCCGCGAACGCCCGCAAGGACGCCTGCCCGGCAACAAGGACCCGCTGGCGCCCCAGGTGCAAATCATTCAGCACGCCGATGTGCGGCGCATGCTGTTACAGCAGAAGGTCTATGCCGAGGGCAGCCTGGCGCTGTGCCTGTATGCCAGCAGCCTGGTCGAGGATGCCCATAGCGTGCCTTCCGAGCGCGAGCGTCGAGATGCCGCTGAGCTGTTGGACTTGCTCACGCCGATGGTCAAGTCCTACCCGTCGCGCTATGGCGTGATCGCCTCGGACATCGGCATCCAGGTGCTCGGAGGGGCCGGTTACACCCGTGAGTACCCGCTGGAGCAGTACTACCGCGACAACCGCCTCAACCCCATCCATGAAGGCACCGAAGGCATCCATGGCCTCGACCTGCTGGGGCGCAAGCTCGGCCCCCGTGGCGGCGATGGCTACCGACTTTTTCTCGGTCGGGCCCGTGCCACGCTCGACAGTGCTTGCAGCGATGCCACGCTGCAGCCCTTGCAATCGGCGCTGGCCGACAGCCTCGGCATCCTTGAGCAGGTGACCACGGCCTTGCAGGGTCAGGTTGCGGCCGACGTCGAACTGGGCCTATCCAACGCCACCACCTACCTGGACCTGTTTGGCCGCGTCGTGGTCGGCTGGCTGTGGCTGCGCCAGGCTGAGTTGGCCAGCCGCGCGCTGGCCGCCGGTGCCCAGGGCAGCGAGGCCGATTTCTACCGCGGCAAGCTGCAGGCTGCTCGCTACTTCATGGATTGGGAACTGGCCTCGTTGCCGGTCCAGGCAAACCTGCTGCTGGCCGGTAACCGCATCTGCTTCGACATGCAGGACGCCTGGTTCTGAACCGGTCGCCCGCCCCTACAACGCAACACCAAGGAACCCACATGAGCACCTTGATCCATACCCGTATCGAAGACGACCTGGCTCTGATCGGCCTGGCCAGCGCCCCGGTCAACGCCCTTGGCCAGCCGTTGCGCGTAGCCCTGTTGCAAGCCTGCGAGGCTGCCGCCGCCAACCCGGGCGTGCGCGCCATCATCCTCCATGGCGATGGCCTGGCCTTCAGCGCCGGGGCCGATATCAGCGAGTTCGGCAGTGCTGCCTCCCATGCCGAGCCGTCTCTGCCCGACCTGCTGGTGCGCCTGACGCAACTGGACACGCCGTTGATCGCCGCCATCGGCAAGTTCGCCCTGGGTGGAGGCCTGGAACTGGCGCTGGCATGCGGCTATCGCATCGCCGAACCCACCGCCCGCCTCGGCCTGCCGGAAATCAGCCTGGGCCTGCTGCCGGGTGCTGGCGGCACCCAGCGCCTGCCACGCTTGATCGGTGCGCAAGCAGCCTTGGAGATGATCGCGTCCGGGCAGCCGGTGGGCGCCGCCCGCGCCCTGGATCTGGGCATTGTCGACCGCTTAGCCAGCAGCAGCGACAGCCTGCTCGATGACGCACGAAACTTCGCCCGTGACCTGATTGCCAACGCAGCACCCGCCCGGCCGAAATGGGCGCAGCCAAACCCTGCCAGCGAATTGGCCGATGATTTCTTCGCCCAATACCGCGCCAGCAATGAACGCCGCTGGAAAGGCCAACTGGCCCCTTTCCTGGTGCTCGCTGCCGTGCAAGCCAGCTGCACCCTGCCACTGGAAGCCGGCCTGGCCGAA
The DNA here is from genome assembly GCA_964453495.1 of uncultured Pseudomonas sp. Taxonomy (GTDB): domain Bacteria; phylum Pseudomonadota; class Gammaproteobacteria; order Pseudomonadales; family Pseudomonadaceae; genus Aquipseudomonas. The sequence continues at coordinate 14,491 of CAYVPI010000039.1, forward strand.
GAAAAAACGCTGTTCAAGCAGGCTGAAGCCTCGAGCCAATCCGAAGCCCTGCGCCATGTATTTTTCGCCGAGCGTGAAGTTGGCAAGGTACCCGGCGTGGACGCCAGCACACCGATCCGCCCAATCAACAAAGTGGCCGTGATCGGCGCCGGCACCATGGGAGGAGGCATCGCCATGAACTTCGCCAATGCCGGCATCCCGGTATTGCTGCTGGAGCTCAAACCCGAAGCCCTCGACCGCGGCCTGACCCAGATCCGCAACAACTACGAAATCAGCATCAAGCGCGGCAAGCTGACCCAGGCGCAACTGGACCAGCGCATGGCCCTGCTCACCGGCACCCTGGACTACGCCGACATCGCCGATTGCGACCTGGTGATTGAAGCGGTGTTCGAAAGCCTGCCGATCAAGCAGCAGGTGTTCCGTACCCTCGACGAGGTGTGCAAGCCGGGCGCGATCCTGGCGAGCAATACCTCGACCCTGGACGTAGACGCCATTGCCGCAGTCACCCGCCGCCCACAGGACGTGATCGGCCTGCACTTCTTCAGCCCGGCCAACGTCATGCGCCTGCTCGAAGTGGTGCGTGGCAAAGAGACCGCAGCCGATGTGCTGGCCACCACGCTGAAGGTCGGCAAGCGCATCGGCAAGATCCCGGTGGTGTCGGGCGTGTGCTTCGGCTTTATCGGCAACCGCATGCTCGAACCCTACTCGCGCGAAGCCCATCGCCTGCTGCTCGAAGGCGCCACCCCGGCGCAGATCGACAAGGTGCTGACCGACCTGGGCCTGGCCATGGGCGTGATGGCCATGCATGACCTGGCGGGTATCGATGTCAGCTTCCTGATCCGCGAATCGCGCCGCGCAGTCATCGCCCACGACCCGAGCTACTGCAAGATCGCCGATGAGCTGTATGCCCTGGGCCGTTATGGCCAGAAAAACGCCCGCGGCTTTTACACCTATGAAGGCCGCGAGCGTCAGGATGCGCCGGAAGTCTTGGCCGTGGCAGAAAAGCTCGCCGCCGAACTGAACATCACCCGCCGGCAAATCACCGACCAGGAAATCCATGACCGCTGCCTGTTCATGTTGATCAACGAGGGCATTCAACTGCTCGACGAAGGTATCAGCGAACGCAGCAGCGACATCGACCTGGTATGGATCAACGGCTACGGCTTCCCGGCCTGGCGCGGCGGCCCGTTGCATTACGCTGAGCAAATCGGTCTGGACAAGGTCCTGGCCAGCATCGAGCACTACCGCGACGCACTTGGCGCCTACGGCCAGATGTGGTTCCAGCCGGCCCCCTTGCTGCAGCAGTTGGTCGCTGCCGGCCAGCGCCGCATCGGCAAACACTGACTCCTGCGCGGGCGCCACGCTCTGGTGGCACCCGCCCCCCAACCTTTTCGGGTATTCGACATGAAAGAAGCCGTCATCCTCTCTACCGCACGCACGCCCATCGCCAAAGCCTTTCGCGGTGCCTTCAACAACCTCAAATCGCCGAGCATGGCCAGCCATGCGATCCGTGCCGCCGTCACGCGCGCCGGGATCGAAGCCGGTGAGATCGACGACCTGATCATGGGCACCGCCATGGCCAGCGGCACCGCCGGCTGGAACCTGGGGCGCATGGCGGCGCTGGCCAGCGGCCTGCCCTACAGTGTCAGCGGCCAGACCCTGGACCGCCAGTGCGCCTCAGGCCTGATGGCCATTGCCACCGCTGCCAAGCAGATCATGGTCGATGGTATGCAGGTCACGATCGGTGCCGGCCAGGAACACATCAGCCTGGTGCAGCAGCGCAACATGGAATGGGCCATGGCCGAGCGCGACGAACTGGTGATCCGCAATGCCGAGCATGCCTACATGCCCATGCTGCAAACCGCCGAAATCGTCGCCCAGCGCTACAACATCAGCCGCGAAGCCCAGGACGCCTACGCCCTGCAATCGCAGTTGCGCACCGCTGCCGCTCAAAAGGCCGGATTGTTTGCCGATGAAATCGTGCCCGTGACCGCCAGCAAACAGGTGATCGACAAGGCCACCGGCGCCGTCAGCTACGAGCAGGTCACCCTGACCCAGGACGAAGGCAACCGCCCGCAAACCGTGCTCGATGACTTGAGCAAGCTCAAGCCGGTAATCGAAGGCGGTTGCATCACCGCTGGCAACGCTAGCCAACTGTCCGATGGTGCCAGTGCTTGCGTGTTGATGGACGCGCGCCTGGCCGAACAACGCAACCTGGCCCCGCTGGGCCGTTATTGCGGTATCGCCGTGGCTGGCCTGGCGCCGGAGGAAATGGGTATCGGCCCGGTATTGGCAGTGCCCAAGCTGCTCAAGCAACATGGCCTGCGGGTGGACGACATTGGCCTGTGGGAACTCAACGAAGCCTTCGCTTGCCAGGTCTTGTACTGCCGCGACACCTTGGGCATCGACCCGGATAAACTCAACGTCAACGGTGGTGCCATTGCCATCGGCCACCCTTATGGCATGAGCGGTGCGCGTATGGTCGGGCATGCCTTGCTCGAAGGTAAGCGCCGGGGCGTGAAGTATGTGGTGGTCACCATGTGTGTCGGCGGCGGCATGGGCGCAGCCGGCCTGTTCGAGGTGTTCCAATGAGCGTTCTGAATGCATTTTCCCTGGCCGGCAAGACCGTGCTGGTCACCGGCGCTTCCAGCGGCATCGGTGCGCACCTGGCGCGCACGGCAGCCCGTGCCGGCGCCCGGGTCGTACTGGCAGCAAGGCGCCTGGAGCGCCTCGGGCAATTGGCCGAGGCGATTCAAGGCGAAGGCGGCCAAGCCTTGGCAGTGGCCCTCGATGTCACCGAGCGCACCAGCGTAGAAGCCGCCTTCGATGCGGCCGAAGCGGCCTTCGGCGTCGTCGATGTGGTGCTCAACAACGCCGGTATCGGCAACGGCCAGCGGGTGCTGGAGATCAGCGAAGACGATTGGCGGCACATGCTGTCGACCAACCTGGACGGCGTCTGGCGCGTGGCCCAGGTCGCTGCGCAGCGCCTGGCCAAGGCGCAAAAGCCGGGCAGCATTATCAACATCGCGTCGATCCTCGGCCTGCGCGCGGGTACCGGCTACAGCCACTACAGCGCGGCCAAGGCCGGCGTGGTGCAACTGAGCAAGTCTCTGGCGCTAGAGCTGGCGCGCTATGGCATCCGCGTCAACGCCATCGCACCGGGATATTTCAAGACCGAAATGAACGACGACTACTTTGACAGCGATAAAGGCCAGGCCTATATCCGCGACGCTGTGCCCATGCGCCGCCTGGGCAATTTGCAGGAACTGGAAGGGCCTTTCCTGCTATTGGCCAGTGATGCCGGAGCGTTCATGACCGGCGCCGTGCTAGCCGTTGATGGTGGGCATGTGGTCAACTCGCTGTAATACCTTCGCCTGTGTGGGGCTTTGCATTCTATGCAGTCTGTCAGGGCCTCATCGCTGCGGTGCGGCGATGAGGCCGGAGCAGACTCCCACCTATCGCAAACGCACAAAATATCGCTAGTGCAAAAAATACCGGGCTGCGTATAAGGTGTCGGCAGACAACCCAGTACAGCCCAGAGGGAAAAGGCGCAGCGATGAAAAAAACGGCTATCAACGCCATCAAACTGCGCCCCGCGCCGTTGCCGACCAATGCCATCGCGCGCCCCAAGCTACTGCAACGCCTGGAGGACGCGGCACAGGGCTGCCTGCTGACCCTCGTCAGTGCGCCACTGGGCTATGGCAAGAGCACCCTGCTCGCCCAATACACCGCCGGGCTCAATGGCCAATGCGCCTGGTACCGTTGCGATGCCAGTGACAATCAACCCTCAAGCCTGCTTGGCCATCTGTTGCGTGCCTTACAAGTGCCTGCACCGGAAACGCTCGATGACGCCACGCTGTGGTCGGCCATCGTCGAGTTTCTGGAACAACGCCGCGAACGCTTTACCCTGATATTCGATGACCTGCAGCTGTTGCGGGCCCAGGCCAGCTGCCGCTATCTGGATGAACTGCTGCAGTTCGCCCCGGCCCACTTGCGGATCATCGCTGCCTGCCAAGGGCTACCCTCGCTTGCCTTCAGCCACTTGCGCCGCGATGGGCACCTGCATGTGGTCGAAGCCAACAGCCTGGCCCTGGACAGCTCGGAAACCCGCGAGCTGGCCGAGGCCCGCGGCCTTGCGCTCGACAGCGATGCCATCTACCAACTGCGCGCCAGCAACGAAGGCTGGATCAGCGGGATCCTGTTCGGCCTCGGCGCCCACGACCCGCAACAGGCCGTCACCCATATCGGCCAATTCCTCGACGAGCAGGTAGTGCGTCATTTGCCACCGGCATTGGTGACCTTTCTGGAACGCACCGCGGTGGTCAACGCCTTCGATGCCGAACTTGCCAGGGAGCTCAGCGGCAACTCCCAGGCTGCGCGGTTGATCGGCCAATTGCAGCGTCAGGATGTGTTCATCGAACACCACCACGGCGAACGCCTGCCCTACAGCTACCACCCGGTGCTGCGCCGTTCGCTGTACCAACGCCTGCAGCGCCAGGCGCCGCAACGGTTGTGCGAGCTCCACCGGGAGGCTGCCGAGTGGCTGATTGCACACAAGTGCTACACCGAAGCGGTTTACCAATTGGGCCGCGCCAAGGATTTCGACGCCCTGCTCGCGGCCATCGAACACTACAGCTTCGACCTGCTGCGCGAAGGCCGGGTCAATGCCATCGTCGACTTTCTTGCCGATATCCCCGGGCATAGCAGCGCTGACCATTTCACCCTGGCCATGACTGAAACCAGCACCGTGATCGTCACCAACGACATCGCCCGCGCACGGGGCTGCCTGCAACAATTGCAGCGCTTGCTGCGGCGTGACGAAGTACCGGAACGCCACCCGGAACGCATCCATCAAACCCTGGCCTTCCTGCGCAGCCGACTGGCCGTGCTCGGTGGCAATTTCACCCACGGCCTGCGGCTGGTCGAAAGCGCTTTGCAGCGCTACCCGCAAGCCAACGCGGCAACGGCAGTGTTGCAGTTCAACCGTGCCAGTTGCCTGTTCGCCCTCGGCCAACTGCAGTTGGCGCGTGACGAAGGCCAACAAGCCGTGAGCCAGTTGCAGGCACTGGGCTTCAGTGGCTATACCAACATCCTGCATACGCTGTTGGGCCTGATCGAATTGGCCCAGGGCCAGGTGCAGCAGGCAAGCGAGCGTTTCCAAAGCCTCGACCAACACCTGCCCAGCAGCGCCCCGCGCAGTTTCTATGACCTGTTCCATCACCTGGGCCAGGGCCTGGTGATGCTGCAAAGCAATCGCCTGGACGAAGCCGCGCTCCAACTCAACCAGGCCGAGGCGGTTGCCCTGGACTTCCCCCACTGCGCCGGGCTGCCTTGGGTCTTCCATTACCAGGCGTGCCTGCACCTGGCCCAGGGCGACTTGGCCCAAGCTGCAGTGCGCCTGGACGAAGCCCGGCGTTTGGCTCGCCAATTCAAGTTGTTCGCCCTGTATCGTCAGAGCAGTGCCTGGCGCGTGCGCCTGGCGGTGCATGAACATGACCAGGCGTTGATTCTTGACTGGCTGGATGAATGGCACTGGTGCCGTCGCCACTACGACACCGCGCTGCTGCCCGAAGAATGGTTGGCGTATGCCTGGGTGCAGCGCCACCTGGGCCAACGCAGTGCAGCCCAGCACATCGTCCAAACGCTGTTGGCCCAGGCCACCGCCGAGGGCAACCGGCGCCTGCAATTGGACTTGAACATACTGCAAGCCACCTTGCACCAGGACCAAGGCCTGCGCGACGCCGCGCTGGGCTGCCTGGAGCAGGTGCTGCAAATGGCCTGCACCGACGGGCTCGGCCAACTGCTGCAGCCGGAATGCCGGGCCCTGGCTGAACCCATGCGTCAGTTGCTGACACCCCAGGTCAGGCGCCAACTGGGCCTGCAAGCGCCCTTGCAGATGCGTGAGCAACTCAGCCAGTTGTTGCGCGCACCGGCTACGCAAAGTACCCGCGAAACCCGCTTGTTGCTTGAACCCTTGACCCGTCGCGAGCAGGACGTGTTGCGGCGTATGGCCGATGGCCAGGGCAACCAACAGATTGCCGATGGCCTGTACATCAGCCTCAGCACGGTGAAAACCCACATCAACAATCTGTTTCGCAAGCTCGATGCCAACGACCGTGAAAGCGCCCTGCAGGTGACCCGCGAACTCAAGCTGCTGGACTGAGCCCTCCCCTCCACCCATCTTCCACCCGCAAATCCACCTGCAGTTGGAAGCGTGCGGCGGCCTGCACTTGCTAAAAAACGGGCCATGACCTCAGCGTGCAATCTTGTGCCGGCACGCTGTCCGCTCCCTACCTCCAGGACATCGACATGCCCAGCTACCAGGCCCCCTTGCGCGACCTGCAATTCGTCATCCATGAACTCAACGACTTTACCGGCCACTATCAGCGGCTTGAAGGCTGTGAAGCCATCGACGCGGCAATGCTCGATGCCATCGTCGAACAGGCCGCCAAGTTCGCCGAGCAGGAAGTCGCGCCCTTGAACGCCGTGGGCGACATCCAGGGCTGCACCTGGCAAGACGGTCAGGTCAGCACACCGCCGGGGTTCGCCGCTGCCTTCAGGCAATTTGCCGACAACGGCTGGCTCGCCCTGGAAAAGCCCCAGGCCTACGGTGGCCAAGGGCTGCCACCGTCGATGGGCAGTGTGATCAACGACCTGCTGTTCAGCGCCAACCATGCCTGGAACATGTACCTCAATCTCACGACAGGCGCCATCAGCACCCTCTATGCCCATGGCGATGAAACACTCAAGCAGCGCTTTTTGCCAGCTCTGATCGAAGGCCGCATGACCGGCACCATGTGCCTGACCGAAGCCCATTGCGGCTCGGACCTGGGCCTGCTGCGCACCCGCGCGCAACTTGAAAACGATGGCAGCTACCGGCTCAGCGGCAGCAAGATGTTCATCTCCGCTGGTGAGCACGACATCACCGACAACATCCTGCACCTGGTGCTGGCGCGAATCGAGGGCGCTCCCGCCGGGGTCAAGGGCATCTCCCTGTTCGCGGTGCCCAAGCGCCTGGTCAATGACGACGGCAGCACCGGTGCAGCCAATGGCGTGAGCTGCGGCTCGATCGAACACAAGATGGGCATCCACGGCAACGCTACGTGCGTGATCAACTTCGACGGCGCCACCGGTTACTTGCTGGGCACAGCCAACCGTGGCCTTAACGCCATGTTCACCTTCATCAACGAGTCGCGCCTGGCGGTTGCACAACAAGGCCAGGGCCATGCCGAGGCTTCGTTCCAGGGCGCCCTGCGCTATGCCCGCGAGCGCGTGCAAATGCGCGCGGTACCACCACTCAACCCCGAACAGGCCGCCGACCCGATCATCGCCCACCCGGATGTGCGGCGCATGCTGCTCACGCAAAAGGCTTTCGCTGAAGGCGGGCGCATGTTGAACCTGGCGTGCGCGCAGCAGGTCGACCTGCATCACCATGGTGCCACCAGTACCCTCCGTGATGCCGCCATGCGCCGCCTGGCCTTGCTCACGCCGATTGCCAAGGGCTTTCTCACCGAGTCGGGAATGGAAGCCGCGCAACTGGGCGTGCAGGTGCTCGGTGGCCACGGGTTTATCCGCGAAGCGGGCATGGAGCAGATTTCCCGCGATGTGCGCATTACTGCCATCTATGAAGGCACCAACGCCATCCAGGGCATTGACCTGCTCAACCGCAAAGTCCTGGCCGACGAAGGCCGCGAACTGGAAAACCTGTTTACCGAGATCGAGGGCTTTTGCCAGGAAGATGCGGTGCCAACCGCGTTGGCTCGGCAACTGCTTCACGCTGTCGGGCAATGGCGTGAGCTGACGGCCTGGCTGCAGGATCAGCGCCATAACGACGGCAACCTGGTCGGTGCCAGTGCCTTCGATTACCTGATGCAAGCGGGCTATATCGTCTTGGGCTACCACTGGCTGCGCGCTGCGACCCAGGCCGAACGTCAACTGGCCGCCGGCAGCAGCGAGCACGACTTCTACATTGGCAAGCGCGAGACGGCGCGGTTCTACTTCCAGCGCCTGCTGCCGCGTGCCGATCAGCACAACGCCATGGTCCGCAGTGGCAGCGGCAACCTGATGGAAATTCCTGACGCGGCGTTTTATCGCTGATTATTTGGGTGAGCCAGTAGATGGCGTTGGCGCCGGCCCAAGTGGTAATTGAATAATGAGGTTGGATGGGCCAGCGATGGGGGCTTCAGCGTCATGCCTATACGCAACCAATACAATCCTTGCGCGGTCTCTACACTAAAGCCAGCCTCCACGCCCAAGGCCTCCCATGAGCAACGACGACGGCAAGACTCCCGGCCTTTCGCCGGACGAAGAGCAGGAAGTCAGCAAAAACCAGCCACCTCGGGCTGCTGTATTGCACGAGATCATCCGCGCCCAGGGCGATCAGGAGCTCGAGCGCACGGTGGCGGCGCTCTGGTGGTCGGCCCTGGCGGCCGGCTTGAGTATGGGCCTGTCGCTGATGGCCATGGGGTTGTTCAATGCGCGCCTGCCCGAAGGCGAAGCCAGCAAGGTCATTGCCAGCCTTGGCTACTCGGCGGGCTTTCTCGCGGTGATCCTGGCCCGACAGCAGCTTTTTACCGAGAACACCCTGACCGCCGTGCTGCCGGTGATGACCAAGATGACCCTGAACAACTTCGCCCGCCTGCTGCGCTTGTGGGGCGTTGTATTGGTGGGCAACATGGTCGGCACCATGCTGGTGTCCTACGTGATGCTGCACCTGCCGATATTCGATACGAAAACCGATGCGGCTTTCCTGGAAATCGGGCGCAAGGTGCTGGAGAACGACGTCAACAAGATGTTTGCCAAGGGCGTCGTCTCGGGCTGGATGATCGCCACGATGGTGTGGATGATCCCGTCGATGGAAAGCGCCAAGATGTGGATCATCATCCTCATCACCTACCTGATGGCCCTGGGCGACTTCACCCACATCGTGGTTGGCTCGGTGGAAATTTCCTACTTGGTCTGGGCCGGTGAAGCCACTTGGCAGGAATTCTGGCTGAGCTTCGCCGGGCCGACGCTGGCGGGCAACATTGTCGGTGGCAGTTTCATTTTCGCCTTGATCAGCCATGCCCAGATCCGCAGCGACAGCGGCAAGCCGCCGCAACCTCCGAGCAAAGGGCAGGCCGAAGCAAAGCCATCAAGCGTGACAAAAAATGATGACGGTCGAGGCCATCACTGACTTGTTCGCACCATCGTGCCGCAAATCAGAGCGTTTACCGGTTTGCGCAAACCGTGAAATGGCTTGCAAGGCCACTCTCCAACATGGAATTAATAGTCAACACTACCCACACCACTTATGAGAACCACGGCGCTGACAAGGCGCCTTTTCGACATTGACGGCCCAGCGCACGCGAACACGGTACTTTGGTATGACGGATGACAGAACAGGCAAGGGACGCTCGTTTGCCAAGCGCATTTACCTACCGCGCATCGCCGGGCTGGCGATCGGCCAACTCAGCGTCATGGCAGCCATTGCGCCACTGGGGTTACCCACCTGGGTATGGCTCTTGTTGTTTTTCAATGGGCTGGCATGGCCACATTTGGCCTACCGCTTATCCAGTACTGCGCGAATGCCTTACCAGGCCGAGCGTCGCAACATGTTGGCGGACTCGCTGCTAGGTGGTTTCTGGGCCGCAACCATACAGTTCAATCCTCTGCCCACGGTCACCATCCTGTCGATGATGACCATGAACAACGTCGCCGCCGGTGGCCAGCGCCTGTTTGTCCAGGGCCTGGTGGCACAGGGCTGCGGCATGCTGGTTTCGATCTCCCTGTTCGGCCCGCATTTAAAGCTTGATGCCACGCCCTTGCAGGTCTTCGCTTGCTTACCCATGCTGACCCTCTACCCACTGGCCGTGGGCTGGGTTTGCTATCGCCTGGCCATCAAGCTTTCCGAGCACAAGCGCAACCTCAGCGCCCTGAGCCGCACCGATAGCCTGACCGGCCTGCTCAACCACGGTTCCTGGAAAGACCTGCTGCACATGAAGTTTCATAAATGCCGGCAAGAGCGCTGCCAGGCGGTGATCGCCATCATCGATGTGGACCACTTCAAACAGATCAACGATACCTACGGGCATATCATCGGCGACGGGGTGCTGCGCCAGTTGAGCGCTGAATTGAAGAAAGTCCTCGGGCCCGAAGACCTGGCGGGCCGCTACGGAGGTGACGAATTTTGCGTGATCCTGCCGGGCAGCAACCTGCACCAGGCCAGTGAGGCCATGGAGCGCCTGCGCCATATCATCGCCAACTACCGCAATGAAGACCTGCCGCAACTGCAGGTCAGCCTGAGCATTGGCCTGGCGGCCTACAGCAATGGGTTCGCTGATCCCAGCGCGTGGCTGAACGCCGCCGACAAGGCGTTGTACTGCGCCAAGAACAGCGGCCGCGACAAGGTCCATTTCGCCCCGCTGTCGGCTCTATCCAGTAGCCTGGCCTAGCACCCCCCCATACTGTCGGGCTGACGTAAACTAATTCCCCATGTGCTTGCATGCTCGCTAGACTCAATGTTCACGGGCAAACGCTCCCCTGCCTGCAACAGGACCCGACATGGCTAGAGCCGTCGCTGCCGACATTGCTACCGTTGGCCGAATCAATGCCGTCCCGGCGATTCTTCAGGTTATCTGCGAGACCACAGGCATGCGTTTCGCAGCCGTGGCGCGGGTCACTAAAAGTTCATGGACCGCCTGCGCCGTGCTCGACACCCTTGGCTTGGGCCTGGCCATCGGCGACGAACTGGATGTGGCTACAACCCTGTGCCATGAAATCCGCGCGTCTCACCAAACCATCGTGATCGACCACGCCAGCACCGACGAGCAGTACTGCCAACACCACACACCGCGCATCTATCGCTTCGAAAGCTATATCTCGGTACCGGTTTTTCGCACCGATGGCAGCTTTTTCGGCACCATTTGTGCCCTCGACCCGCTGCCGGCGCACCTCAAGGGCAGCGCCATCGAACCCATGATGGAATCCTTTGCCCGCTTGCTGGCGATTCAGATCGAAAGTGAAGAAAACTTCCAGCGCACCGAAGCGGCACTGAAAGAGGAGCGGGAAATCGCCGAACTGCGCGAGCAGTTCATTGCTGTGCTCGGTCATGACCTGCGCAACCCCCTGTTCGCCATCGCGGCCGGTGCCGAACTGCTGCTGCGCAAGATCACCGATGAAAAATGCCGGGCCATCGTGCAAAACATACTCACCAGCGGCCGCCGCGCCACCCACCTGGTCGAGGATGTGCTCGATTTTGCACGCGGCAAGCTTGGCGCTGGGATCACCGTCAATGTGCAGCCCTGCCCGGAACTGGCCGAATCCCTGCGCCATGTGGTCGCCGAAGTGCAGCGGGTCCATGCGCAATTCTCCATCGACTTGCAGGTCGGCGACCTGGGAGACCTGCGCTGCGACCGCGAACGCGTCACCCAGTTGTTTTCCAACCTGCTGAGCAATGCCGTTGTCCATGGCAGCGCCGACAACCCGGTACAAGCCAGCGCCCGGATCCAGGACGGCACCTTCATACTCAGCGTGCATAACCAGGGCCCGCCCATCACCGCCGAGGTCATGGCACAGCTGTTCCAACCCTTCTCCCACTCCAGCGGCGGCACGCCGCAGCGCGGGCTGGGCCTGGGCCTGTACATCGCCAACCAGATCGCCCTGGCCCATGGCGGACGCATGGAGGTGGTGTCCAGCGCCGAAGCCGGTACGCTGTTCAGTTTCCGGCTGCCATTGGCCTGAACTCAACCGGTGGCCGTGGCCCGCTGCCGTGCACCTTGTGCCAGCCCCCATTGCAAAACGAACGCCAGCAATCCGGTCATGGGCGCGGAAAAACTCGCGAGCAACCCGTCGGCCATCATCAGGCCCAGCCCCAGTGCGGTGCCGCCAAACCAGGCCAGCAAACCAACAGGGTTGAAATTCACTTCGCGTACCGGAGCATCCGCATGCCCGCCAAGGATCTGCGCCAACGCCACACCCACCCAGGCCACCACGAAGATTCCCTGATAACCCAAGGCCTTGAGCAAGTAGGCGAAAACATCGGCCAGCATCAGCGCGTACACGATCGCCCCCACTGCCACGGCCCAGGCCAGGTAAGAAAAGCGTACGCCGAAGCGGGCGAAGAAGGCCTGCATGTTCAGGGTCGCCAGGTAGTAGTTGGCCGTGTTGATCCGGGTTTGCGTGGCCCAGACGAATAACAGGCCGCCAACGCCCATCAATTGCAGGATGGCCATGACCACCGAGACTTCGTTCAAGGCGCCGTCATGGGGAATGCTGCTGACCAGGTAGATACCCGCCGCGCCATTGAGCAGGAAGGTCACCAGGTAGAACGGCATGCCAAAGTTCCAGCGCCCATGGTACTCGGCATCCTCGGGCTTGCCGAAGCGGGCATAGTCGAAGGTGAACAGCATCAGTACCCAGACGCCCATATAGGCGGTAAAGCAATGCCACCAGCCATACGCCACCGGCGTTTGCGGGCCGAAATCCAGCCATTGGGGCTGGTAGCCGTAACGTGCGATTGACAAGCCCACGGCCAGCAACAACCCGCCCAGGTAGATCGGCAGCAGCACGCCGTTGAACTTGTCCAGCCAGCGCTGCACGCTGCCCAGGACCAGCGGCACGCTGTACAGCACCACGATCAGCGCCGCCAGCGGGTAGGCCACCTCCGGGTACAAGTGGTTGACCGCCACGGCGATCACCGAGCCTTCGAACACCGCGTAGTAGATCGCTGTGGTGAAGAAGATCAGGGTTGCCAGGCAAGCACCGGCGTTGCCGAACAGGCGCCGGGAAAACAAGGCCACGGACTCGCCCGTACGGATGGCGTAACGGCTGATGACCGCGTTGATCAGCCCATAGCACACCACCGACAACAGCATGCCGATCAGGGCATTGGCCGTGCCATAGGCCAAGCCCAAGGAGGCCCCGACGACGATATAGAACATGGCGCTGCACACCGCCCACCAGGCCATGGTCAGCGACAAGCGCCTCATGCGCGCCGATGCAGGGACCGGCACACTGGCTGGATCGTGGTCGGCATTGCGAGATTGCGAAAGACCTGCCATTTGCATGCACTCCAAAGCGAAAGAGAAAACACAGACGCGGGCAGCCACCCGCGCAGCGAAATGCTGCGCGGGCATGCGGGCAAGGGCTTACCCGCGCAATGGGAACGACAGGGTCAGGAAAGGAACAACTCGCTCATGCGCCTGAGCTTTTTCTTGTAGTGCTGGCGGGCCGCCAACGCGTCTTCAAGGCTGACTTCGACAAAGTGCGCCTTCTGGTTGGGCTGCATCTGGCCGATCAGGTCCAGGTCCGCGCTGATCACCGTGCCGATCATCGCGTAGCCACCGCCAGACACTGCGTCACGGTGCAGCACGATGGGTTCAAGGCCCGCCGGGACCTGGATCGAACCGATCGGGTAGCAGCTGTCGACGATGTTCGACGGGTCTGAACCGGCGCCGAACGGCTGCTCGCGCGGCTGGAACTGCAGGGCGCTGCCGCCCTTGAAGCGGTAACCGATGCGGTCCGCCTCGGAACCCACGGTCCAGGGCTCGGCGAAAAAGCTTTTCGCCGCGCTCGGCAGCAGGCGGTCGTAATACAGCCCGGGCACGACCCGCAGCTCAATTTCGCCACCGAGCGCCTGGCGCAGTGCCATGGGTAGGCTTGCACCCACTTTGCCTTGCCCGCTCGGCTCTCCGATCGGCAGTTCATCACCGGCGGCCAGGCGCCGCCCCTGGTAACCGCCCAAGGCGCCCAGGGCATAGGTCGAACGACTGCCCAACACGATTGGCACATCGATGCCACCGGCCACGGCGATATAGGTGCGGGCACCGACTTTCGGGAAATCGAAGCGCAGCACTTGCCCGGCGCGTACCGCAAACGCCGTATCGTGGGGCATCTGCACACTGTCAAGCCGCGCGGCCATGTGCGCACCGCTGACAGCCACCAGGGTGTCGACGGTGAATTCCAGTTCCGGCCCCAGCAGCGTGCATTCCAATGCCGCCGCCCCCGCCGGGTTGCCGACCAGGCAGTTGGCCGCGCTCAGGGCGTACTGGTCCAGCGCCCCCGAGGGCGGGATGCCGAGGTGGTAATAGCCTTCGCGGCCAAGGTCCTGCACCGAGGTGGCCAGGCCGGGTTTGAGTACCTTGATCATGCCAGCACCTCCTGCAATGTCTTGGGGTAACCCTGTGGGTCGGCCAGAAACGCATCCAGGGAAAACTCCACCGGGCGAATCCGCAGGTCGAAGCTGCCGGCTTCGACATCGGCCACGGCCTGGTCGTAGGCAGCCCGGTCGATCGGCTTGAACTGCACAATGTCACCGGGCCGGAAGAACACCATGTGCTCCTTCAGGTAGGCCAGGCTTTGCGACGGGTCGTAGATCGGCGCCGGGGTGACGCCGAACATCTGGTAGCCGCCGGCGCCGCGCACCGAGTAGATGCAGCCGAAACAACCGCCGTGGCCCAGGGTCAGCTTGGGCGTATCAGTGCGTGGGCGCAGGTACTTGGGCACCTGCAACTGGCGTTGCCGCTCGACCATCTGGAACATGAACGGCAAGCCGGCGACGAAGCCGACCATCGAGACGAACCAGGGTGCGCCACTGTGCGCCTGGATGAACGCCTCGACATCGGCCAGGCCGTTGATGCGCGCGGCGTATTCCAGGTCAGTGGCCGATGGGTCCTGATGGCGGTCGCGAAAACGCATCAAGGTTTCGTGGGTCCACGGGTCGTTGTACAGCACCGGTACTTCGATGATACGGGTGCTAATGCAGCGCTCGGCAACGGCCTTGGCTTCCACAGCCTGCACCGCCTCGAGCAGGGCCTGCGGCGCGATGCGATCCGGGTCGAAGCGCACCTGGAACGATGCGTTGGCCAGGCAGATGTCGAGCACGCCTTCGAGTTCGAGCTTTTCCAGCGCACGGGTGATGGCCATGCCGCGAAAGAAAGCCTCCAGGGACATGCTGTCGGAGACTTCGGCAAACAGATGCTCATCGGCACCGAAGCTGTAACGAATGGGCTGGCTCATCACTTATCTCCGTTGCGGCGCTCGGCCAACCAGGTTTCCAGCGTGCCGGTGTTGAACGCGGCGCTCTGCAGCCAGGGTTGCTCAAGCAATTGGGCATGCAGGGGCAAGGTGGTCGCCATGCCGGTCAAGGTGGTGGCGGCCACGGCCTGACGCGCCCGCGCCAGGGCCTGGTCACGGTCCTTACCATGGACAATCAATTTGGCCAGCAACGAGTCATAGTACGCCGGCACGCGATAACCACTGTACAGATGGCTGTCGACGCGTATGCCCTCACCTTGCGGCCAGTCCAACTGCTCGACCGTGCCTGGGCTGGGGAAAAAATCCCGGGCCGGATCTTCGGCGTTCAGGCGCATCTCCAACGCGGCTCCGTTGAGCACGATATCGCTTTGACGCAGCCCGAGCGGTTCACCGCCAGCAATTCGCAACATGGCCTGGACCAGGTCGATGCCAGTGATCATCTCGCTGATGGGATGCTCAACCTGGATTCGCGTATTCATTTCGATAAAGAAGAACTCGCCGCTGACATCATCGAACAGATATTCCAGGGTACCTGCGCCCTTGTAGCCCAGTGCTTCGGTCAAGCGCACGGCACTGCTGCACAAGGCCTGGCGCTGGTCCGTGCTCAAGGCTGGGGACGGTGCTTCCTCGAAAATCTTTTGCCGGCGGCGCTGCAGCGAGCACTCGCGCTCGAACAGGTGGACGGCGTGCTGGCCATCGCCCAATACCTGAACTTCGATATGCCGGGCCTGGCGAATAAAGCGCTCCAGGTATACACCGCCATTGCCGAAAGCCGCCAGCGCCTCGCGCTGGGCGCGGGGAAACTCTTCGCTCAGCTCTTCGGCGTTCTGCGCCAGGCGAATGCCGCGACCACCACCGCCAGCACTGGCCTTGATCAACAGCGGGTAACCCACCGCTTCGGCGGCAGCCAGGGCGGCCTGCACATCCTCCAGCTCGCCGGGCGAGCCCGGTACTACCGGCACGCCGGCATCTTGCGCCGTGCGCCGGGCTTCGGCCTTATCGCCCATGCGGCGAATGGTCTGGGCGCTGGGGCCGACCCAAATCGCCCCGGCGGCCTGCACCGCGTCGGCAAAATCGGCGTTCTCGGAAAGAAAGCCATAGCCCGGGTGCACGGCATTGGCACCGCTGGCCTGCAAGGCCGCGAGCAACGCCTGGGTATTGAGGTAGCTGCGGTCGGCACGCGCCGGGCCCAGCACCTGCACTTCATCGGCCAGCCGGGCCGCCATCGAATCCACATCGGCCTCGCTGCAGGCAGCGACGGTCGGGATACCCAGGGCCTTGGCTGCGCGGATGATGCGCACGGCGATTTCGCCGCGGTTGGCCACCAGTAGCTTCTTGATTGCCTGACTCATGCGCGCGTCCTCACTGGCATTCAAGGGTGGCAACGGTTTGCCCGGGTTCGACCGGGTCACCGTCATCGACCATAAACGCGCCCACACGGCCGGCAACACCGGCGGTGAGTTCGGAGAACTGCTTCATGACTTCAATCAGGCCGATCACGGTATCAGCCGTCACCTGTGCGCCGATCTCGACGTAGGGCGGCGAGTCCGGTGTGGCGCGGCGGTAGAACGTGCCCGGCAAGGGGGTAATTACGGAGTACTCAGCCATGTCAGTTCCTCTTGGAATAGTTGTAGAAAGGCAGGCGAAAAATGGTTCAGCAAACCCGGCGTCTCGGCGGCCGGTGTTCGGCTGGTGCTATCAGCGTGGCGTGCGCACCTGGATGCCGGCCTCGTCCAGGGCCGCGCGGGTGGCCTGTACCAGGGCCAGGGCACCGGGGGTGTCGCTGTGCAGGCAGATCGAATCGAACTCGATGGCGATGTCATCCCCTTCGACGGTCTGCACCTTGCCCTCCTGGCAAGCTCGCAATACCTTGGCCGCTACCTTGGCGGGATCCAGCGCACCGACATGGCGGGTGAAGACGATCGAGCCGCTGCGGTCGTAATCGCGGTCGGCATAGAACTCACGGATCACCGGCTGGCCGATTTCCGTGGCAGCGCGCCAAGTGGCCGAATTGGGCATGCAGTAGAGCAGCAGTGTCGGCTCGAGCAGGTGCAGGGTTTCGACAAAAAGCCGCGCAGCCGCTTCATCGCGGGCCAGGTGCATGTACAAGGCACCGTGGGGTTTGATGTGTTGCAAGGTCATACCCTGTGCCCGGGCAATCTCGCGCAGGGCACCGAGCTGATACAGCATGTCGTCGACCAGTTCCTGCGCCGGCGCATTGATGTGCCGGCGGCCAAAACCGACCAGGTCGCGAAAACCGGGGTGGGCACCGATGGCCACGCCCAGGCGCTTGGCCAGTTCGACGGTGCGGCGCATGGTGCTCGGGTCGCCGGCATGAAAGCCGGTCGCAATATTGGCTGTGCTGATGTATGCCATCAGTTGCTCATCGACGCCGTCGCCGATGGTCCAGGGGCCGAAGCCTTCGCCCATGTCCGAATTGAAATCGACTGCTTGCATTGGCGTTTGTCTCCACGTCATTGGTGCGTAGAGCTACGTTAGATTTCCCTAACCCCCTTGGGAAGATCTATTATCAGATGCCTATCGTTCTGAAAATCAGATACCCACAACCTTCAGGATTGCCATGTCTCTCACACTGCGCCAGGTCCGCTATTTCGTCGCCACTGCAGAGATAGGGCAAATTTCCCAAGCGGCCATCCACCTGAATATTTCCCAGTCGGCGGTGACCACAGCGATCAAGGAGCTCGAAGCCTTGCTCGGCACCCTGCTGTTTTCACGTTCGGCCCAGGGCATGACCCTGACCGATGCGGGGCGGCATTTTCTCAACCGCGCCTATGTCATTCAGCGCAGTGTCGACGATGCCCTCAACAGCCCCCTGCCAGACTTTCGTGCCAGCGGCCTGTTGCGGGTGGCGGCCAGTTACACGGTGATCGGCTATTTCCTGCCACACCACTTGCAGCGCCTGGACCATTGGCACCCGGATGTCAGCATCGAAGTGCACGAACAGGAACGCCAGGCCATTGAGCAGGGGTTGCTGGACAACCGCTACGACATGGCCGTGGTGCTCACCGCCAACCTCACTCACCCCGATATCGTTTCCGAAACCCTGTTCAGCTCCGAACGCCGACTGTGGCTGCCCAGTCATCATCCGTTGTGCGAACGCTCGGCGGTCACCCTGGCCGATGTGGCGCGAGAGCCCTACATCCTGCTCACGGTCGATGAAGCCGAACACAGCGCCAAGCGCTATTGGGAACAGGCTGGGCAACAGCCTTCGGTGCGGGTGCGCACCAGTTCCGTCGAAGCGGTGCGCAGCATGGTCGCCAATGGCAGTGGCGTGGCAATCCTGTCGGACCTGGTGCACCGGCCCTGGTCACTGGAGGGCAAGCGCATCGAGACGGTGAGCGTTACCGACCCGGTCACGCCCATGAGCGTGGGGCTGGCCTGGCACCGCGAACGCGCCTTCACGCCGGCCATGCAGGCGTTTCGCGATTACTTCCATGACGCCTTCCTGACCCCGCAACAATTGTCGGCGCGACGCTGACCTGCACCCTGCCCGCCGTTTGCTACGCTCGTACAACGGCGAAGGTTCTATCGGCACGAGGATCAGGCAATGGTTCGCAAAATCGCACTCATCACCGGCGCCAGCCGCGGGCTGGGCAAGAACACCGCACAGCACCTGGCAGCCCATGGCATCGATATCATCGGCACCTACAACAGCAGGGCCGACGAAGCCAAGGAGCTGGTCAAGACCCTGAAGAAGGCCAAGGTGCGGGCGGCCATGCTGCAACTGGATATCAGCCGCAGCGATACCTTCGACGAGTTCGCCGGGGAGGTATCCCGGACCTTGCAAAGCGTGTTCGACCAGCCGCGCTTCGACTTTCTGGTCAACAACGCCGGGATCGGCATCCACGCAAGCTTCAGCGAAACCACGCAGGAGCAGTTCGACCAATTGGTGGACATTCAGCTCAAAGGGCCGTTTTTCCTGACCCAACACCTGTTGCCGTTGATCAACGACAATGGCCGCATCATCAATATTTCCACCGGCCTGACCCGCTTCGCCCTGCCCGGCTACGCCGCCTATGCAGCAATGAAGGGTGCCATGGAAGTGCTGACCCGCTACCAGGCCAAGGAACTGGGCAGCCGGGGCATCAGCGTGAACATCCTCGCCCCCGGTGCGATCGAAACCGACTTCGGCGGTGGCGTGGTGCGTGACAACCCGCAGGTCAACGAATTCATCGCCGGCAATACGGCACTGGGCAGGGTGGGTTTACCGGACGACATCGGCGGGGCGATTTCGCTGCTGTTGGCCGACGAAGGACGCTGGATCAACGGCCAACGCATCGAAGTATCGGGAGGAATGTTTTTGTAGGCAAAAAAAAATGGGCGACCGAAGTCGCCCTAAAATGCCTTGCGTGCTCGTTGAATCGAAAGGTTCAGCCTTGCTTGCGCTTGTGCGAATCCTTCCAGATGAAAACCCCCAGGCCAGCGAAGAACACAAACATCAGGCCTACGGTGATAACGCCTGCAACTACCACATTATCGAGAAACATGACTGGCTCCTTCGCTTGCTCCTGTCTGATGGAGCCAATGTAGCGAAAGCCTGCGGATGAATAATTGACCTGGATCAATAGCGATCAGGGCTGAGCGCGGCGGGAGGGTGCAGCGTTGACCTGCATCAATTTTCAACGCTTCTTGGGTTTGTTCTTGGGCTTTTTGGCCTTGGCTTTTGCCTTGGTCAGGGGCATGGCCTGCTCGAAAGCCTGGCGGACTTCGTTCAGGCGTTTTTCATTCAAGTCATGCACACGCTTGGCGCGCTCGGCATTGAGGTCGATCAGTTTGTCGTCTTGGCTCATGGTCGGGCACATCGGGGTCGGGTCCAATTCTGCCAGCAACTGCCAGCGGTGAGTCATGCCCATAATGCGGGCTGTTGGCCGGGCTGGCCAGTGCCGTTTGCTACACGATGTCACACCGGCACAGACCAACACCCTGCCCTACACTTGGATATCAACCCACAGCCCCTGGCGCGGCTCATCGTCGATCAAAGGCGCTACGGGCACGGTGTTATCGGCGTTGACCTCGTCACCGGGCAGGGCCAGGAACTGTTCGCCATCGTCTTGAGCCTGGGCCAGACGCCGCCGACGCTGCTGGCGGCGCTGCTCTTCGCGCAGCAACAAGGCGGCTTGCTCGGCGTCGCGTTGCTTGAGGTCGACCGAACCTTCACTGGAACTCGGTTGCGCCGGCACCACCGGAGCAATGTCCGGGGTTGGTTTGACCGGGTCGTGTTGCGAGGTAACCGGTTGCGCACTGAGGGGGATGAGCGGCGGCAGCATAATGATTATTCTCCTGTCGCCTTCATGTCGGCGCAGCGCAATGCGACTTGAGCCCGTGGGCCGCAGGCATTTGCTTAAATGTAGGTGGTTTTTACCAGAGTCTTTGGCCCTCAGGGGCCCGATCCGTTAACATAGTCGGCTTTTTCAAGCGGGAGTCAGGCAGCATGGCGCAGCAGTATCAACCGGGGCAACGCTGGATTAGTGACAGCGAAGCTGAGCTAGGTCTGGGTACCGTTCTGGCACAGGACGGTCGCTTGTTGACCGTGCTCTATCCGGCCACTGGCGACACCCGCCAGTACGCACTGCGTAACGCGCCGCTGACCAGGGTTCGCTTTTCGCCGGGCGATGTCATCACCCACTTCGAAAACTGGAAGATGACCGTACGCGAAGTCGAGGATATCGACGGCTTGCTGGTTTACCACGGCCTCAATGGCCAGAACGAAATCTGCACGCTGCCGGAAACCCAGCTGTCGAACTTCATCCAGTTCCGCTTGGCCAGCGACCGTCTGTTCGCCGGCCAGATCGACCCCCTGGCCTGGTTCTCGCT
>CAYVPI010000040.1:0-35289 GCA_964453495.1 uncultured Pseudomonas sp.
GGTCCTTGATCGAGCCGCCGGGGTTCTGTGATTCGAGCTTGAGAAACAGCGTGCACGGGCCGGTATCGAAACGGCTGACACGCACCAGGGGCGTATTGCCGATCAGCTCGAGTACGGCAGGGCGGGATTCGTGGGGCATGTCGTCACCTCGCTGCGAAAAGCACATTCTCGCTTGGACCATAGGCCGGGATCGTGCCGGCCGCAACCTGAGGCAGCTGGCCGGTAGCAGCTGCAAATCGGTTGTCCTAGGGCAACGCATAAACCTTGAACAGCCGCTTCACCGAATCGCTGGCCCCACCCAGATACTTCTCGTACCCCAGCGCGACATCACCCGACCGATAAGCATCGCTCAAGGCCGTATCCACCAGCAGGCGGAAGTCTTCGTCGTTGCGATCGACCATCATGGCCATGGGGGCATATTCGAATATGCGCTCCAGGACCATCAGGTTGGTATCTGCACCCACCTTGGCTATTTCGTTGTTGAGCAGCATGCGTTCGGAAAAAAACGCGTCGACCTTGCCTTCGGCCACCAGCCTTGCACCTTCGACAGTGCTGGAGACGACGGTCAGCGAGGCGAGCACGCCGAGTTGGTGCATCTGCTGGCGAACCCAGGCTTCTCCCTGGGCGATGGTGGCGTAGGTGTGGTTGGCCAGGCCACGGTTGATGGTAGCGCGCCAGGTCGGGCCGGTGTGGGCGAGTTTGCCGCTCAGTACATTGACCAGCGTTTCGGCGGCATCCTTGCGTACCATCACCGAGAGGCCCGCGGTGTACACCGGTAGGGAGTAGCTGACGGTCTTGCGCCGCTCCAGGGTGGGCTGGGTCGGGGTACAGAGAATGTCTACCGTGCCCGCGCTCACGGCACGGAGCTGGTCGGCAGGCAGGACGGGCTGGTAGTGCAATTGCACGTCGGCCAGGCCCGGGGAGTTCTTGAGTGTGTCGGCGACCTTCAGGCACAGGTCGATGGCGTAGCCGCTGGCCTTGTCGCCTTCCTGGGCGCTGAAGGGCGCCAGGTCCGGCTGGTAGCCCATGGTAAACGTGTTGCTGGTGCGCACGCGCTCGAGTGTACTGGCGCAGGTGACGGGTGCCAGCGCCCCCAGTGCGCAGGCCAGCAGCAGGCCGGTGGCGTTGGCGATGGCGGTATTCATAGGCGATGCTCCCCGGGCCGGGGTGCGGGCGGCTCCACGACGAAACGCTCGGCCAGCGAGCTATAGAGCAGGTAGCCGAAGGCAAGCACCAGGGTGCCGCCGAACACCGCCTCTTTGCCGCAGGAGTACAAGGCGTAAAGGGAATAGCTCATTGCCACCAGCATGACGATCAGGTTACGCGTGTACACCGCAGGCGATACCTTGGCCTTATACATGATCACCAACAGGCCGGTCAGCGCCGTTACGTAGGGGATCAGGTTGGTCACCGCCGCCAGGCTCACCAGCTTGCTGAATTGGTCGCTGGCATTGGGCGAGATGGTCGACAGCGCCATGAGGGTTTGCAGTACGCCGCAGGCAATCATGCCGATGACCGGTGCATTCATGCCGTTGACCCGGCTGAACAGCTTGAGGAACAGGCCTTGGTCGGCGGTCATCTTGGCTGTCTGCGCCAGGGTGAATTGCCAGCCCAGCAGCGAACCGATGCAGGCCATGATCGCCAGGGCCATGATGATGTTGCCCACCAGCGGGTTGAACATCTTGGCATACACCAGCGCGAAGGGCGCCGAAGCGTTGGCCAGCTCGGGGTTGGGAACGATGCCCTGGATGACGGTGGTAGACAGCACATAGACCACGGCCGCCCCCAGGGTGCCGAACAGGCAGGCCAGGGGCACGGTGCGCTTGGGATCTTCCACCGCATCGGAGGCCTGGGCGGCCGACTCCATGCCCAGGAAGGCCCACAAGGTCAGGGGGATGGTCTGGCTGATCGCCTCGCTGACAGGCAGGTCATTGGGGTTCCACGCGGCGACCAACACGGAGGGCTCGAACCAGAACCAGCCGATAATGCTCAAGCCTGCGACGGGAATGATCACGCCCCACACCGTGATCGCGCCGATCTTGCCGGTGATGCCCGGGCCGCCGAAGTTGGCGACGATGGTCAGCCAGATCAGCCCGACCGTACCGATAAATAGCGCGAGGGCACCACTGCCCAGCCACGGCAGGAAGGCCGTCATGTAGCCCACCGCCGAAATGGCCACGGCCACGTTGGCGATGGCCAGTGAGATGAAATACAGGTATGAGCAGAGGAAAAAGCCCGACTTTGCATGGGCTTCTTCGGTGTAGGCCGACAAACCGCCGGGGCGCGGGCAGAAAATGCCGCATTGGGCAAAGCAGTAGGCGATGGCCATCGAGCCGACCGCGGTGAACGCCCAGGACAACAGCGAGACGGCACCCAATTGGGCCATGTTGGTCGGCAACATGATGATGCCTGATCCCATCATGTTGACCGTGACCAGTGTCGTGAGCCCCATCAGGCTCATTTTCTTGCTTGCATCAGCCATCTCTTACTCCTTGCCCTGTTCATCATCGGGATCAGTTGCTCGTAGCCGACCGCTAGGGTATTTCACGCTCGCCACCCAGGTGTTGTTTGATGATGTCCATCACGGCCGCGGTCATGATCGCGGTGGAGACGCCAAACATGAGGATACCGTTGGCCGCCTCCAGTGGGCTGAGCAGGCGCCACTGCTCGCTCAGGACCACATCCCCATAGCCCAGGGTGGCGAAGGTCACCCCGGAAAAGTACAGCGCGGCAGTGAAGTCCTCGAACTCGCCCAGTATCAGGAATAACAGGGCCCACAGGGCCATTTGCACATAATTGCCGATCAGCATCACCACCATGACCATCGACAACAAACGTACGTCATCACTGCGGGATGGGGCCGCGACCATCTTGTGTCGCAGCGCCACATAACGGCGCGCACAGAGGGCCAGGAATACCGCCTGCAACAACACGCAGAGAATGATCACCGGCAGGCCTACCAGAAAATTGATCAGCATGTTCGACCCTCTTGATCAGTTGGGTTGGGCGTGCGGCGACGTTGCCGGCGCGTATCGAGGAAATAGACCATGGCACAGGCATACAGGGTGACCAGGATGAACAGCCCCATGCGGATGGCGAAGGCGGTGTAGACATCCTTGCCGGCGGCGCTGTCCTGTACCGACTGGCCGAGCAGAATGATCAGGGTCGCCATGCTGTTGAGCCAGAAGCCTGGTTGCTGCCGGGTCCGGGCCAGGCCATAGAGCCTCCTGGCCACCAGCAGGCCGAACAACAGCATCCACAGAAAGAACATCCACAGGTTGACGAACAGGCTCAATGCACACCAGAACAGGATCGCCATCAAGCCACCGAGCAGGGTCGAGCCGAGCAGTTCCTGGCCGGCGTTGCGCGCGCTGGTGGCGCAACTTTGCTGGCCGAGGGTCACCGCCTTCATGACGATCGGCAGGTAGCTGGCCGGGTCGATCATGGCCAGGAGGAAGGCCGGCACCACCACCAGGGTTGCGCGCAGTGCCAGCCAACCGGTTTCGATCGAGGTCAGGTCCGGGGCGGGTGGGGCCGCCGGGGCGTCGGCGGGGTCGGGGAACAACCAGTGGCAGATGGTCAGGGTGGTCACCGCCAGGAACAGGCCCTTGACCAGGGCCGAGATCACCTCCAGCGCCAGGCTGAATTCGGCGGTGCCGGCTGAGCTGATCAAGGTCAGGCCTACCACCAGGAAGGTGGCCACCAATGGGTTGCCGCCGCGCAGGCCATAGCTGAAGGCCAGGAACAGGCTCAGGGCGACCAGCATCACGCCGCTGACCGGGTAGTGGCGTAACAGCGGGATCAACAGCAAGCCGCTACCGGTGGTCAGCATCAGGATCAGGATAAGGCCCACGCTGGCCTTGAACGGCAGCGGCCGGTTCATGGCCGCGAGCATCATCAACGCCAGCATCGGCGCCAGGAACGGGATAGGCAAGGCCAGGCCGAAACTTGCGGCCAGGCACAGCGCCGTGCCGAAGGCCAGGCGCAGTGCCCGCTGCACGCGGGCTGGGCGAGGGCGTGTCATCTACCAGTTCCTGGCTTGCGTTGGCGCCTGAGCGCGCTGCTAGTAAACATAAGACATCCAACTCATCACACGCAGGAACAGCCGGCCGAGAATATTCAGCGGGTTACCTTCGCTGGGGAAGGCCATGACCTCGGCCTGGCCGCCGGAACGGATGCCAGCCCGGCCAGTCAACTCGCCGGGCTCGAACTCGATGATCACCGGGAAGCGCTGGGCCGGACGCAGCCAGTCGCGGCTGTTCTGTACCGTCGGCAGGCCACCGGCCTGGGGGCTCTGGCCCACGTCGACGCCATAGCCGACGCTGCGCACATGGCCCTTGAAAATCTTCCCGGGCAGCGAATCGAGGACAATGCCGACCGGCGTGCCGGGCTCGACCTTACCCAGGTTGTTTTCGGTCATATCGGCACTGATCCAGACATCATGGATGGCGATCAGGGTCATCACCGGGCTGCCGGCCGCCGCATACTGGCCCACATCGGTGCGCAGGTCAGTGATCAGGCCAGCCGAGCGGGCGCGGATCTGTGTGTTGGTCAGGTCCAGCGCGGCCTTTTCCAGGTTGCTGGCGGCGCTTTGCAAGGCGGCGTTCACGTCCTCGCCGCCGCCTTGGGTTTCCCGGGCGCGTTGCACTTCGGCCTTGGCCGCGGCAACCTGGCTGATGGACTCTTGCAGGGTGGCGCGGGAGATTTCCAGGCGGCGCAGGGAAATAGTGCCCGGGTCTTCGCGGTACAGGCGTTCGAGGCGCTCGATGTCCTGGCGTGCCTTGAGTTCGTTGGCCTGGGCGGCGCGCAGGGAGGCCTGCTTGGATTCGATACCGGCGGTATTGGCACCGACCTGGCGGCGGGTTGTCTCCAGGTCGGAGCGGGCGCGATCGACGGCGATCTGGTACTGCTGCGGGTTCACTTCGAACAGCACTTCGCCGGCCTTGACGTCCTGGTTATTGTGCACATGCACTTTAATCACCCGGCCGGACACTTCCGCGGCCACCGGTACCACGAACGCCTGCACCCGCGCCTGTTGCGTATAGGGTGTATAGCGGTCGGCCATCAGGTACCAGACCAGGCTCAGGAGGATCACCACAACCACCCAATTGACCGCTTTTTTCACCGGGTCGGCCGCGGGGGCTGCGGCGTTGGCGTCGACCGGTTGTGTTGAGTCAGTCATCGGCTTGTTCCTTCGGTTCGTCGAGCAGATCGCCCCAATTGGTTCGTTGCTGCATTTGTTGGCGGGTCGCAGGATCGATCAGCGGCCGGCCGCTGTACCAGCCACCGCCGAGGGCCTTGTACAGGGCGATCAGGTTGTTGACGGCGGTGCCACGGTTGACCAGGTACGAATCCTGCTGGGCAAACAGGGCGCGCTGGGCATCGAGCACGCGCTGGAAGTCCGAGTAGCCTTCGCGGTACTGGGCACTGGCCAGGGTCACCGAACGTTCGGCGGCCACCGAGGCTTCGCTGAGGATGCGCTCGCGTTCCAGCGCCTTGACCAGGCCGGTGGCGGCGTCGTCGGCCTCGCGCGCGGCCTGGCGCACGCTGTCCTGGTAGACGACGATCAATTGCTGCAGGCGCGCATCCTGCACACGTACATTGTTGGTGATCCGGCCATGGTCGAAGATATCCCAGCGCAGGCTCGGCCCACCTACCAGGTCCAGGGTGTCGGAGGCGCCGTCGAGTGAGCTGGCCGACCAGACAATGCTGCCCAGCAGGCTGATGGAAGGGTACAGGTCGGCCTCGGCAACACCGATCAAGGCCGACTGCGCCGCGACCTGCAGCTCGGCCGCGCGAACATCCGGGCGGCGCACCAGCAAGTTGGCGGGCACATCCTGAAGGACGGCGGTATCGAGCAAGGGCACAAGGCCAATGTTGCGGTCCAGTTCCGGCAACGCACCGGGAGGACGACCGATCAGGGTGGCTATCGCATTGCGCGTGCTCGCGACCTGGGCCTCGAAGTCGGGGATGGTGCTCAAGGTGCCCAGGTACTGGGTCTTGGCTTGTTGCAGGTCGAGTTCGGCATCGGCGCCACTGTTGAACAGGCGCTCGGTGATCTCGTAGCTGCGCTTTTGCAACTTGGCGTTGTCGCGGGCGATGTTCAGGCGGGCTTCGGCAGTGCGCAAGGCGTAGTAGGTCTGCGCCAATTGCGCGTGCAATAACACCAACACATTTTCATAGTTGGCTTGGGCGGCGAACCAGGCCGCGTCGGCCGACTCGATGGCGCGACTGAAACGGCCCCAGAAATCCAGCTCCCAACCGATATCGAAACCGGCGCTGTATTGCCACAGATGAAGGTCCTGAGGGTTGTTGCCGCCCGACTGCCGGCGGTCCAGGTACAGGGCATCGGCACTGGCTTGCTGCAATTGCGGATAACGGCCGCTCAGGGCGATGCCCAGTTGCGCGCGCGACTCCATCACGCGCAGGCCAGCGATTTCCAGGTCGGCGTTGTGGGCGTCGGCTTCGGCAATCAGTTGGTCCAGCACCGGGTCGGCGAACACTTGCCACCATTGGCGGCTGTCCGGCTGCACCCGTTGCTGGCTGGCTTGTTCCAGGGCCGGGCTGTTCCAGTGTTCGACCCAGGCCTGGGCGGGTGATTGAAAGTCGGGGCCCAGGCGCACACAGCCACTCAGGCCGAGGGCGCCACACAGCAGCAACCGGCTCATGCGAGCAGGGCACGGCATCACGGGCTATCTCCTCAGAGTGGGGGATGCTCGTTCAATTGCTCCAGTTCCGGTTGCTCGTCGAGGACTTCGATATGCGGTTGGTCTTCGACCCATTGCCAGAACAGCTGATAGGCAACTGCCAATGCCACCGGCCCGATGAACAGGCCGATGAAGCCGCCGCTGACCATACCGCCCAAGGCGCCGATCAGGATAACCGGCATGGGCACATCGACGCCGCGGCCCAGCATCAGGGGCTTGAGGATGTTGTCGGCCATCCCGGCAATGAGGCTGTAGATGCCGAACACGATAGTGGCCAGCGTGGTGCCTTCGGTGGCGAAGACATAGGCAATCACCGGCAAGCTCACCAGAATCACCGGCAATTGCATGATCCCCATCAACAGCGCGACCATGGCCAGCAGCCCGGCACCGGGCACACCCATGAGCACGAAACCGACACCTACCAGCAGCATCTGGATAAAGGCGATACCCACCACGCCCTGTGCAACTGCGCGGATGGTGGCGGTGCACAATTCGGTGATGCGCGGGCCGCGCTCAGGGCCAGAAAGGCGGGTGGCAATGGCGATGGCGCTGCGTTCGCCGTTTTCGCCGTAGGCCATGAGCACGCCGGCAATGATCAGGGCACCGATGAAGAGCAGAAAACCCACGCCAACGCCGGCCATTTTACCGAGTAAGGTCAAGCCCACCGTCTTGATGTAAGGCATCAACTTCATCAGCACGCTGCTCATGTCGGTCGCGGCCTGCATCCAGTAGGTGTAGAGCGGCTTGCCTATGAGCGGAATCGTGGCGATTTTTTCGTTTGGTAACGGAATTTCCAGGCTTTCGGACTTGAGCATGGCCAGGGTGCCTTCGATCGACTCACTGATCGAGGTGCCCAGCAGGTAGATCGGTACCATCAGCAAGGCCAGGGCAACTACCACGATCAGGGTAGCGGCGCGACCGTCCTTGTTACCCATCTTGCCCTTGATCATGTTGTGCAACGGATACATGGTAATGGCCAGGATCATGGCCCAGAGCATGAGGTTGAGGAAGGGATGGAAGATCTGGAAGCAGAACAGCACCAGTACGGTAATCAGCCCGGCGCGGATCAGTACGTCGAGTAATCCACCGGACAACGCCCTTGCGGAAATATTCGTGCGCAACATTGTCTAACTCCTTGCGGTTCGTCACTTGGAACGGAATACGCTCTGCCCAGCATAGACGCTGATTACGCCAGTGTTTTGCGCTGTTGCTATGAAGTTCTCAAAAACCACTTTCACGCATTAATACCGCGAGCAAATGCGTCGCGCCATCGGCCAGCAGGCTGCGGCGCTCGCCTTCGATTTTCAGGTGGCCGCGGGTTTCGCGCAGTGAAGGCGGGGGGCTATCGAGCTGCACCAGCACCTGGAACACCGCGGCGGTGGGTACCAGTGCAGTTTCCTGGGCGGCGACTGCCAGCGGGCCGCCGTAGCGCGATGCCAACATGCGGTGGCTGAGCTGGTTGCTGCGCGTGCTGCCAATGGCAATCACCCGACCCGCGATAGGCGTGGGTTGGCCGTCGGCATAGAAGCGCACCTGGCCACCGACGACCAGGCGGTGCACCTTATCCTGGTCGACATAGGCGTCGACCTGCCAGCGGCTCGGGTCGATCAGCACCCCGAGGGGTTCCTGGCGGCCCATCCACTGGCCGGGTTTCCAGTCAGGATTGATATCCAGCCATAGGCCATCGAATGGCGTCTGCAGGTTCAGGCGGGCGATTTCCGAGCGTGCGGCGCGGGCCTCTTCGAACTGCACGCGCAAGCGTTCACGGGTAGCTGCCTGCTCGGTCAGGCCCGCCGGGTCGGCCAGCAACCCGCCCAGGCGTGCTTCGTAGCTGCGTACGTTGGCTTCGCTGCTGCGCAGGCGCGAGACGATGTCCGGCTCGTCGAGCACCACCAGGGTGTCGCCGGCCTTGACCGGGCCCTCGCTGCGTATAGACTGCAGCCGCGCAGGATAAGGTGCATACACCCGCAGCTGATGCTCGGCGCGTGCCACACCGATCGCGTCGATCTGGGTATGCCAGGGCACCGCGAGTAACAACACGACACCTGCACCCAGGCCATAAAACAGCAGCCGGCGGCGGCTGGGAATGCCGGCCCGGTGCTTGTGCCAGTAACTCAATTCTCGCCAGATAGGCATCGCGATAAACCAGGAGAGCTCCACCACGAACAGAAGAATCCCCAATAGCTTGAAGAAAAACAGGTACACCGCCAACGCGATCCCGAGGAACAGCGCCAGGCGATAAACCCAGGTGAGCATGGCGAACGCCACCAGCAAGCGTCGCTTGCCCGGTGCAAAGGCTTCCGGCCAGGGTTCATCGAGCCCCAGCAGCCCGCGACGCAGGCTGACCCGCGCCAGGGCCGAGGCACGCTCGTGCAGGTTGGGGAAGTCGAGCAAATCAGACAACACGAAGTAACCGTCAAAGCGCATGAAGGGGCTGGCGTTGAGGGCCAGCGACAGCACCCAACTGGTGGTGGCCAGGTACAACAAGGCGTTGCGCAATGGTCCCGGGTCGCACAGGGCCCAACCCAGGGTCGACAGGCCGGCCAGCGACAGTTCAGTAATGATCCCGGCGGCGGCGATCGCCAGGCGCTGCCGGGATTTGCGCAGCTTCCAGCTTTCCCCCGTATCGGTGTACAGCATCGGCCAGAGCACCACGAAAGCGATACCCATGTGCCCCACCCGCAAGCCCAGGCGGGTGGCCACCAGGGCATGGCCGAGCTCGTGCAGGGTCTTGGCGACGATCAGCGCCAGTGCAAAGCTGAACAGGCCTTCGGTGGAGAACGACTCGACCACCGCATGGATGAAAGTGTCCCACTGGTGCAGCACCAGAATCACCCCGAGCAGGCTGAGGGCGAACACCAGTACAGCCGTGATGGGGCTGAACAGCCAACCCAGCGCCCGCGCCACGTGCTGCAGGTGGTGCTGCGGGCGCAGCAGCGGGATGCGGAAGAACAGGTAGTGATGCAACCACCAGCGCCAACTCAGCCAGCTGCGTTCTTCGCCGCGCGCCTGCAGCCGCGCCAGGGCCTCGGGGCCGGCGCGCAACAGTTGGTGGTACTCCAGGAACGCATGGAATCCCAGAACCTGTTCTGGGTCCGGCTTGAGGGCGGTCTGCTCGGCAATCTGGGTGCTGATCTGCCGGGGTGTCTGGCCCCAGCGCAGCAGGCACTCGAACTCCAGCCAGCCGATGCGATAAAAGCGGTTGACCACTGTGTCCTGGATCACCCACGCCGGTTCGCCGTTGCTGCCTTCGGCAACCTCGCACAGGCGCAGGTCTTCGCGCAGGGGCGGTAGCGGCAGGTCGGCAGGTTCGCGCATTACAGGCCCGTCCAGGCGCGCAGCGTTGCCAGTGGCCGCCGCAACAGGTAGTAGCCCAGCATCACACGGCCGCCATACAGCTTGGCGGTACCGTGCAGGCCGAGGCGGGCATGGGCTGGCGAGTCCTCGATGCTCGCCAATAGCCGATAGGCAACTACATTGTCATCGGTAGACCGTGCCTGGTAGCTGGTTTCCAGTATCTTGCCCTTGAGTGGTGTCAACGGGTAGGCAGTGAGGAACAAGGTCACCTCGGCACCCGGTTCCAGCGCAATGGCGTCGGCCACCGGCAGCTGGATCAACATCGCCGGTTGGGCCGGGTCGGCCACCTGCAGGATGCGCTCGCCGGTGACCACCGGTTTGCCCAGCCAGTCGTTGGGATCGCTGAACACGGCAACGCCACTGCGTGGCGATACCACCCGGGTGCGTTTGAGCTGGGCCTGTACGGCCGCCAGTTCCGCGCGGCGTTGTTTGGCCCGGCCTTCGAGCAAGGTCAGTTCGCCCTTGCTTTGCGGGTTGTCGAAGGCGCGCTGGCTGGCTGCCGACAGCTCGGCATCGGCCACCGCCACTTCCTTGCCCAGCACCTCGGCGCGGCTGCGCAAGGTGGTTTCGTCCAGGGAGAACAAAGGGGTTCCGGCTTCCACGGCCTGATTCGGTCGTACTTGGATCTGCTCGATCACGCCGTCGATGGGCGAGCTGATGATCTGCGCCTGGCGTGAGACGATTTGGGCCGGGGCCAGGGCGGTCTGGCGTACTGGCAGCAGCAACAGCGCCGCTAAAACTGCACACGTCAGCAGCACTTGGCGTCGGCTCAGGTGCCAATGCAGCAGGCGCCGCTGGCGGGTCAAGGCCACCCAGCAATAGGCCCAGGTTTGCAGCAGGCTGGGCACGGCCTGTTGCGCCAAGGGCTGCGGCGCCTGTTCCAGGAGGATCAACAACAGCCCCAGGCGTTGGCCATCGCGCTCGTGTACGGGCAGGCACCACAGGCCCCGGGGCCACCATTCATCCCAGCCTTCGGCGATTTCAGCGGGTGGCTGCACGCTGTCGCGGTCCAGCCACACGGGCGTCTGGTCGGGTACTTGGCTGGCGACCCAGCGGCTGGCGCGGCGCAGCCAGACCAGGTACGGCGAGTCTTCACTGGGACGGGTCAAGCCGGAAACCTGCAACAGCTCGAAGCCTTGGCCGCGTTGGGCGAACACCAGTGCCTGGTGAAAGTGCAGCAAGGGGTAGAGGTCATTGGCCATGGAAAATGCCAGCGCATTGAGCGAGTCGGCCTGCAAGGCCTTGTCGCGCAGGGCGGCCAGCTCCAGCACTAACTGCAGGGGTGGCGCAGTTTCACTCATGGTCATCGGAAAACCTTGCAGTACCGCTCATGCCGGCAATCAGTTCAGGGTGCTTGGCATCGAACTGGGCCTCAAGTTCGACCGTTTGCGCTACGGCGTCCACCCGTGAGTTGATCACGCTGACATGGGCCGGGTACTGCTTGCCGGTTTCCAGGATGCTGACGTTGAGGGGCATGCCCGGCTTGAGGGTTTTCAGCAAGGTGGACGGCACATTGAGGCGCACCTTGAGGGCGCCGTCGCTGACCAGGTCGAACAAGGGCGTACCGGCGCTGACGGTCTGGTAGGGCTTGACATAAACCTTTGCCACGCGCCCGGCGAACGGCGCTCGCACCTGGCAGTAGCTGCTTTGCGCCACTGCCATGGCCCGGGCACCGTCGGCCTTTTGCACCTCGGTGTTGGCCATGGACACTTCCAGGTCACCCACCGCATCGAGCTTGCGCAGGTTCTTCTTGGCTTCGAGGTTTTGCCTGGCCATGGCCAGTTCAGCTGACGTGGCCTTGGCGCGGGCGTCGGCCTCACTGCAATTGAAGCTTGCCAGTACGGCCGATTTGGCCACAGCCTGGCCGAAGCTGCCGCGAAGGTCGGTCAGGGTGCCGGCCATCTGGCTGGACAAGGTGGTTTCCAACTCCGCGGCCAGCAGCACGCGGATGGTCGAGGCTTCATCGGCCGCAGCTGCCGGTGGCGCTTCTTCGGCTTGGGCGGGCAGGGCGTTGGCGAGCAACAGCAGAATCAACACAGCGGATTCAAAGGCTCGGTTGGGCATAAGGCGTTCCTTGCTGGGTGGCGAGCAAATGTTTCTGTTCCTGTTCATGCAACGTGCGATCGATTTCCCGGGCCAGGGTCTTGATGTCGTGTTTGTCGATCTCGGCCGGCAGGATGTCCAGGCCTATGGAGTTGTAAAGCCTGCCCCAGGCAGCCTGGGCGCTGGAATACGCCGCATCGCGCTGGTAGCGCGACAACAGGAAACGGCCTTCGGCGCGGATCACTTCCAGTTCCGAGCCCAGGTTGTTGCTTTGGGCGGCATGGGCGTAGTCGAGCAGGCTCTGGTCCACGCGCAGGCTTTCGTCGGAGAACTGTACTTCCTGGCGCGCCAGTTGATAACGCAAGGTGCCGACCCGCACCTGGGTCAGGATCGCCATGGACAGGGCCACCCGGCGCATGTCGTCGGTTTCGCTCTGGGACTCCTGGGCAGCGTTGAGCGATGGCAGTTGCAGCAATCGCAGCAGGTTCATCGAAACTTGTACGCCGGTGCTCATCCAGTCGTTGTTATAGGCCAGCGAGTTGGAATCGTAGCGGTAACCGTAATCCACGGTGAGATTCGGCCAGAGCTGCGCCTTGGCGATCTTCAAGTCCTTTTCATTGACGCGCTTGCGGTACCACTCTTCCATGATTTCCGGGCGGTTTTGCAGCGACAGCAGTTCCAGCTGATCGATGCGTGTATTGAGCGCGGGTAGGGCCGGGGCGGGTTGGTCGGCCAGGACCATGCGTGTACCGGGCGGCAACGACATCAGGGCCGAGAGTTCGGCCTGGGCGAACTCCAGGTCCTGGCGGCGCACGGTGAGCAGGTACACCGAATCGAGCAGGGCGCGTTGGTAGGCCAGGATCTCCTGGCGCGGCAGCAGGCCTCTGGACTCGGCCTCACGGGCCTGGGTCAGGGCGCGGTGGGTGCGCATCAGCAACTGGTCGACCTCAGGCATCAGGCGCTGGGCCGCCAAGGCACGCCAGTAGGCATTGCGCACATCTTGCAAAACGTTCTGCGCGACCTTGCGTCGACGTTCTTCGGCCATGAGCATCTGGTCGGCTTTCTGCTGGGTGCGGTAATAGGCCACGCCAAAATCCAGCAGGCTCCAACTCAGGCCCAGCCCGCTCAAGGTGCGGTAGCGGTCTTCGGAGGTCGAAGGGCGCAAGCTTTCCTGGCGGTCTTCGATACCGATCGAGGTACCGCCCGAATCGTTGTTACGCCCGGCGTAACCGGCCGATGCCACCAGCCGGGGCAGCATTTCGTGGCTGGACACGTCACGCAAGTCCGAGGCCAGCGCGCTTTCCATCAACTTCAGCCGGTAGTCCAGGTTGTACTTCAGCGCCCGGGCGGCTGCTTCATAGAAGGTAATCGGAGCGGTGACGGGCTCCTGGTTCTGGTACATGCGCGCCTGGTCATTGACGATCCGCTGTCGGTTTTCCTCTTCCGTGATCGCCTTGGGCTCCAGCTGGGAGCAGGCACTGAGCAATATGACTGAGGCGATGGCGGTTGTCGCGAACCTCGTCTTATTTTTCGACATATCCAATCCTTTGTGAATGTTAAAACTACTCGGGCAAGTTACGCCCCAGCGGGTACAGGCGTTGTGCAGCAGCATGCAGCTGCGCGGTAAAGCCGCGCGCGGTCCTGGCCTCCCTGGCGGGCTCGGACTGGGCCGGCCCCTGGGTCATGTGTTCGGGGTTGGTGGTGAACACCGACGGGTCGCTGAGCAAGCCATCGGCACTGAGGCTGGTGCGCCCCTGGCGACCCAGGATCCAGGCCAGGTCCAGGTCGCTGGCTTCCTGGCTGCGGCGCACGACCTGACTGACGAATTGCCCCGGCACCTCACCCAAGCCCGCACCGATCGACTCACTCAGCATCGGCATGGCCGTGGCCATGCGTAGCTGGGAACCGCCGGACTGCCAGCCGGACACTTCGCGCAGCCGCGCTTCGCGCTCGACCACCGGGGTGATGAATATCCCCGGCTGCACATCCGGGATCGGAAAACGGGTGAAGTTAGTGTCGAGCCCCTGGCTGAAAAACGGGTCGTTGTCTGGTGCGGGAATGAACGGCTCGGCAATGCTCAGGGTGATCACCAATTCGGCCTGGTCGGTGGCGCCGGCCAGGTCACTGATGGTGTAGGTGAATACATCCTGCAACACCTGGCCCAGGCCTGCGGCGGCCAGGACCTGCGGGTTGGTCAGGTCGATGCTGTAGGTGTAGCTGCCGTCGGCGTTGATGATCAATGTGCCATACAAACCCTGCAGTGGTTGGCC
Organism: uncultured Pseudomonas sp.; assembly: GCA_964453495.1. Lineage (GTDB taxonomy): Bacteria > Pseudomonadota > Gammaproteobacteria > Pseudomonadales > Pseudomonadaceae > Aquipseudomonas. Next base: position 14,378 of record CAYVPI010000040.1, read on the forward strand.
GATGGTGCCGGATGTGCCGCTGCCATTCTCGGCGCCTGTGCGGATACCGACCACGCTCAACCCGTCGCCGCCATCCACGTCGCTGTCGTTGGGCAACACGTTACCGCTGGCTTGCGGCGCCGCTACCTGGTCGCTGGCAACTGCGCTGTCGTTTTGCGCCACCGGGGCGTCGTCGGCACCCTGGATGACCACCGTCAGGCGTGCATCGGAAGTGGCGCCGGCGGTGTCGCGCATGCGGTAGGTGAAGGTCTCGGACAGGGTGTTGCCCGCGGTGCGCAGGGCCTGCACCGTGGGGTTGCTGTTGTCGATCACATAGCTGTAGCTGCCATCGGCATTGAGGGTGAGGCTGCCGTAGCGGCCTACCAGTACCTGGCCTGCACCGGCTGTCTGGCCGGTTTCGTTGCTGACGCTTTGCACCTGTTTGCTTTCACCGTTGGCAATGCTGTCGACGTCGGTATCGTTGTCCAGCACATTGCCGAGCGCATTGGTGCCCGGTGTGCCGTTGGCCACGCCGCCGGCCTCGACGGCAATGGCGCCATCATCCTGGGCGTGCGGGGTGTCGTTGCGTCCATCGATGGTGATCAGCAACTGGGCCGTATCGGTGGCGCCGAACACGTCAGTCAGGCTGTAGGTAAACACATCGAGCAGGGTCTGACCGTTGATGCGCAGGGCCTGCACGGCCGCCAGGTTGTTGTCCACCACATAGGTCCAGCTGCCATCGGCATTGAGCGTGAGGTCACCGTAGAGCCCGCGCAAGGCCGTGCCCACCGTTGCGGTAGTGCCGCTGCCAGCACTCGGGCCGGTACGAATGGCCGAGATATGCAGGGCATCGCCTTCGAGGTCGGTGTCGTTGTTGGTGATCACATTGCCGCTGGGGTTCACCCCCGGCTGAGTATTGTCCAGGCCACCGGCTTCCACCGCCGTGGCACTGTCGTCGACAGCGTTCGGCGTGTCGTTGCGCCCACGAATGATGATATTGAGTTGAGCCAGGTCGTTCAGGTTACCGAGGTCGGTGACCTGGTAGGTGAAGGTTTCCAGCAAAAATTGCAGCGGGCCGAGGGCGCGCACAGCGGCGTTGTTGATGTCGACGTTGTAGAGGTAGCTGCCGTCGTCGCCGATGATCAGTTCGCCGTACAGCCCGGTCACCAGGGTGCCATTGCTGTTGTTGGTGCCGGCATTGACCGGGCTCAGGGTGCCCGGGGTGGTTTCAGTGCCAGCGCGTACACCGCTTACGTGCTTCTGGTCGCCCTGGTCGACGTCGGTGTCATTGGGCAGCACGTTGCCGCTGGGGTTGATGCTGTTGCCGGCGCCGTTGTCGGCGACCGCCAGGGCGAAGTCGTTGTTGGCCACCGGGGCATCGAAGGCGCCCAGGACGGTAATGGTGAGCTGGGCGATATCGGGGGCACCGATAAGGTCCTGCACACGGTAGGTGAAGGTTTCGACAAGGAAGTCACCTTGCCGCAAGCCTTGCACCACAGCCAGGTTGTTGTTGATCAGGTAGCTGTAGTCGCCGTTGCTGTTGATGATCAATGAGCCGTACAGCCCATCGATTACCTGCCTTGGGCCGACCGCAGTGAAGGTGTCGTTGCTGTTCACGGTGCCGGTCCTGATGCCAGTGACAACCCGGGCATCATTGTTGTCGACATCGCGGTCGTTGCTCAGTACGTCGCCGGTGGGGTCCTGGCCCGGTGTGCCGTTGGCGGTACCACCAGCCTCGATGGCAATGGCAAAGTCGGGTTCGGCCCTGGGCGTGTCGTCCGTGCCGTGGATGGTGATCGTCAGCACCGCTGAGCTGGTGGCGCCAGCGAGGTCGCGGATGGTGTAGGTGAACGAATCGGTCAGGGTGTCGAAGAAGGTGCGCAGGGCCTGCACCTGTGGGTTGTCGTTGTCCAGCACGTAAACATAATTGCCATCGGCGCCCAGGGTCAGGGTGCCGTAGTTGCCGGCAAGGCCAGTGCCCAGTACACCCTCGGTGACACCCTGGCGTACCCCGATCACACTCAGGGATTCGCCGAAGGCATCCACATCGCTGTCGTTGGCCAGGACGTTGCCGGTGGGGTTTGAGCCAAGGATGGCATTGAGTATGCCGCCAGCTTCGACGGCTATATTGCTGTCGTTGACGGCCACCGGCGTGTCATTGGCCCCCTCGATAGTGATATTGAGGGTGGCCCGGTCCTCGGTGCCGTCGGCATCAATCACGGTGTAGCTGAAGGCATCGGCCAGGGTATTGCCGATGCGCAGTTGTTGCACCTCGGTCATGGCGTTGTCCAGGCGATAGCTGTAGTTGCCATCGGCATTGAGCGTTAGCCAACCGTAGGTGCCGCGCAGTTCTACGCCCAGGCTGCCGGCGGTGCCGGTGCCCGTTTCGATGCCGGTGCGCACCGAGGATACTGCACGGGTTTCGCCATAATCGTGAGCCGGCAGGTCGCTGAGGACTTCTCCGCCGTCCACATCGCTGTCGTTTTCCAGCACATTGCCGGTGGGGTCCTTCCCGGGGACGTTGTTGTTCACGCCGCCGGCTTCTATGGCAGTTTCGCTATCATCGGCCGCTACCGGGTTGTCGTTCTGGCCACGGATCAGCACGATGATTTCCGCAGTGTCGATCTCCGCGGGGGTGGCGTTATCGCTGATGGTGTAGGTGAAGCGCTCGAGCAAAAGGTCACTGCTCTGGCGCAGGGCCTGCACATCGGCATTGAGGTTGTCGACCGCGTAGGTGTAGGAGCCGTCGGGGTTGATGGTCAACGTGCCGTACAGGCCTACGACCACAGTGCCGCCGACCAATACGGGCACGGGCGTACCATCCCCGTCTTCGGGCCCGGCCTTGATGAAGGTGACGGTCAGGGGGTCGCCGTCCGGGTCAAAGGCCGTTGCGGTGGCATCGCCGGTGGGGTCGACACCCGCAGTGCCATTGGCTATGCCACCGGCCTCGGTGGCCACGGATACTACATTCTGTGCCACGGGCGGGTCGTTGACGCCGCGTACGGTGATCAACAGTTGGGCAAGGTCGGTCAGGCCTTCGGTGTCGACCAGCCGATAGGTGAAGATTTCGGTCAGGGTCTGGCCGTTTTGCAGGCCCTGGACGGTCGTGTTGGTGCTGTCGACGTCGTAGAAGAACGAGCCGTCGGCGCCGATGCGCAAGGTGCCGTAGAGGCCGTTGATCACGGTACCGTCGGCTTGTGTGGTGCCGGTATTGACGACGGTCAGGGTGCCGCCATTATTGGTAAAGTCCAGCTCTGAAGTGGCGATAACCCCGTTGACCTGCAGTTGGCTGCTGGGCCGGTCGACGCGATCAACGTCCACGTCGACCCCATTGCCCGGGGGCGGAATGTCCGTCTGGTCAATAGCGCCGGGCCGGCTGGGGAAGAGGATGACGTTGCCGGTCGGGTTGCTTTCAGCGGCATTGCCGTTGGTCGACGCCGCCTGCGCTGCGGCCTGGTCGTCACTGGCCACCGGGTTGTCGAAGGCGCCCTGGATGACGATGCGCAGTTGGGCGATATCGCTCAGGCCGGCCAGGTCATTGAGCCGGTAGCTGAAAAACTCGATCAACTGATCGCCTGCACCCAGACGCTGGACAGCCGTATTGTTGTTATTGACGACGTAGGTGTAACTGCCGTCGGCGTTGATGGTCAGGGTGCCGAAGGTGCCATTGACGACGGTGGGGGTACCGGCCACAACGGCGGTGAAGTCCCCGGCCGCCGTCTCGCGCAGTGCGCGAATACCCTGCACGGTACGCTGTTCGCCGTTGGTGGCGGTGTCCACATCGGTATCGTTGGCCAGCACGTTGCCGGTTGCATCGCTGCCCAAGGTGCTGTTGAAGACACCGCCGGCCTCGACTGCCGTGCCCTCGTCATCGACCCCCACGGGCGTATCGTTGGCGCCCTGGATGGTGACCGTCACGGTGGTGTTGCTCGTGGCGCCGGTGAGGTCCGAGATCACGTAAGTGAATGTGTCTTCAAGGGTCTGGTTTGACAAGCGCAGGGCTTGCACCAGTGGATCGTTATTGTTGACCACATACTGAGATGCGCCGTTGCTGCCGATCAGCAGCTGGCCATACAGGCCCTGGACCACGACGGTGCCGTTTGCCGGTAAAACGATTTGCGATGACAGGTCGCGGCCGGCGGAAAATACACGCAATTGGTCGGCATTGGTGGCGATGTCCACGTCGGTGTCGTTGGTCAGCACATTGCCCCGGGGGTCGACCCCGACCACGTTGTTGAAAGTACCGCCGGCCTCTACGGCCACGGCGGTATCAAGCACTGCGACAGGGTCGTCGTTCACCGCGGCGAGGATGATCTGCAGGCTGTCCTGGTCGCTGAGGGCGTCAGCCAGGGTGCCAGGGGTGCCGTCATTGTTGGCATCGCCGAAGTTGCCCTGGTCGTTGCTGAGCACAGTCAGGGTGTCAGTGCCGTTGAAGTTGGCATTGCCCAGATAGACCAGGTTGGCCAGCGCCAGGTTCAGGTCGGCCAGGGTGCCCGTCAGGACCAGATTGGCACTGTTGGCACCGGTGACACCGACGCCCGCTGGCGTGCTGCTCAACGAAAGGGTGCCATGCAGCACGGTCAGGGTGATGCTCAGGTTGCGGTCGGCGACATTGGGGTCGCGGTCGGCATCCACGTCGGCGACACTGATGCCGCCAATGGCCAGGGGAATGTCTTCCTGGCCGTTCTGGGTGCCCGGCAGGGCGTTTACCGGGGCGTCGTTCTGTTCCACGTAACCGGCGTTTGCTATGCCGGTGCCGGCATCGGCCAGGCTCACATTGATCTGGCCCAGGGCGGTGGCGCTGTCAGTGTCGATGCGCACGCGCAAATCGCCCACTGGCTGCGGATAGCTGATCAGGCCGGCCGGTACATCGATGCGGAACACGCCGATCGGCAGTACGCCGAAACGGTATTGGCCATTGGCGTCAGTGACGGTGCTGAAGGTGAGGTTGTCGCCGGTGGTATCCAGCGAGCCATCCACACCTGCCCAGGTCAGGGTTATGGTTTGCCCGGCAAGGCCTGTGCCATCGGGCACGGCGCTGCCGGTGGCCGACTGGGTGTCGTTCCACAGGGTGCCGGTGATCACGCCGAGCCCGGCATTGTCGCGCAGGATGTACTGGTTGGGGCCCGTGCCACTGCCGGTGCGTTCACCGTCGACCGCGCCGTCGGTGCCGACGCTGGAGCCGGCGAAGGTGGTGAAGTCTTCGGGCAGGCTGCTCCAGGTCAGGGTGGCATCGCTGCTGGCGATGACCGTGCTGTTGGGCAAGGTGACCTGGTAAAGCACGCTGACCTGGGTGCCCACATCCAGTTGATCGAAATTCACGCTCACGCCACCGGTGGTGCTGAAGGTGACGCCGGCAGGCAGGTTGCCCGGGCCGAACGTTACCCCGTTGATCTGCACGCTGAGCAGGGTATAGCCAGTGCCACCGACAAAACTGTCGGTGAGTTGGGTGTCGAAGGCAGGCAGGCCGCCGTTCTGGGTGAAGTTGATCTGTACGGTGGCGGTGCCTGTGGTGCCGGTCGGGTTCGGATCGAAGCTCGTGATGTGCTTGTCCAGGCCGGTGAAGCTGGGCTCGACAACTTGTTCGAAGATGGTGTCGCTGGCGCCCCGGGCATTGCCGTTGACGATTTCCCGGGCGCTGACGGCCAATTGCGCACCGGCAAGGACCGCGGCTTCGTTACTGACACGTACGTTGAATTCCAGGGAGATCCCTTCAAGGTCGGCGTCGTCGCCGTTGCCATTGGTCACGTTACCCATGTTGAAGGTTATGGTTTGGCTGCCATCCGGGTTGGTGACCACCGTCACCCGGCTTGGATCGAATATCCCTGCCGGGGCGGCGCCGGAGAGATCCGGGGTAATCGGCAAGGCCTCGGGGCTGTTCTCATTGCCATTGACATTGAGAGTGCCACCGACAATGAGGTTGGCATCACTGACCAATCCACCGTTGGAGATGAAGGCGATACGCAAGGCGTTGGCCAGGGCGTCGGGGGAAATGAACTCCAGGCCATTGGCCAGGGTGATCTGGATCTGATAGTTGGGGTTGTTGCCTTCGGGCACCAGCACCACGACCCGGTAGCGGATCACTTCGCCGACGGTCACCGGCTCCTGCGGGCCGTTGGTGGGCACGGAGGCGGGCGTATCGGGCAAGCCGCCGACACGGGAAATCTGCATGGCCTGGGCCACCGGTATGATCAAGGTGGAGCTGTTCTGGTAGTCGTTGAGCACGCCACTGTTGAGTACCCCGTCGACACCGGTGCGCTCGCCAGCCTGGGTACCGTCGAGGCTGGTCCATTGCACGATGGCCTGGTTGTCGAAGTCGGACTCTGCCGCCGCCGTGGCGTTGACCACGCCAGATACCCGTAGCACGATGCTACCGCCCTTGACGATATCGATATTCGCGCCGTTGACCGTGCGCAGCTGGCCGCCCACGATTTCGAAATCCACGCCGCCATTGTTGGTGGCGCCGTTCTGGTAGAGCACGCCGACCAGGGTCAGGTTATCCAGTTCGGTGGGCAGGTTATCCAGCAGGCTGATATCGAAGGCATTGAAGTCATTGGTGCTCGAACCATTGCTGATCGTAATGGTGAACTCGACCGGGTCGCCCTCGTCATACCCGGCAGGGTTGGTGACCGAGGTCAGCACCTGGCTGATCTGCAGGGTTGGTTCGCGCACGGTCACGGTGGGCTGGCCACCGGTCAGAGCCACGGTGCGGTCCACGCCGGTGGTACCGTTGGGGGTGTCGGCATCGGGGTCGTTGTACAGGGCCTGGGCGCTGTTTTGCAGGGATTTGGTTGCCTGGTTGCCGATCACGTTATTGGCAACCAGTTGCAGGCGAATGACGAAGCTGTTGTTGCCGGTGACGTTGTCGCCGTTGGCGGACGATGCGCTGAAGGTCAGGCGTGCGTCGACGCCGTCAGCGCCCAGCGTACCGCCCTGGCCGGCAATACCGCTGACCACCACGCTGCCGGCGAAATTGGCAGCCAAGGCACCGCTGCCACCGATGCCGCTGACGGTGATGATCTGGTAGCCCAGGCCGCCATTGAAGCTGGTGTCCAGGCGCATGCCCGGGGGGATCAGGTCGTCGATGCGCAGGCTCTGGCTAGTGCCTTCGGGCAGGGTGACGACGATGTCGTAACGCATGCTTTCGCCCACCACCAGGTCGCTGCCGGTGGTGTGGGTGGCACTGGAGTCGCCATCGTCGAGGCTGCCGTCGGCAAAGTTCTTGCGCACTTCGGGGGCGGCCACCTGTTGGCTGGCGAGGTCCACCAGATCGGTTGGGGTGAAATCGGTGCCGTCGTCGACGCTGGCGTATTTGCTCAGGGTTGCCGTGCTTTGCAGGCTGCGACTGGCTTCGATGGTGGCGCTGACGACCACGTCATAGCTGATCACCACCAGGTTGGCGCCGCTACTGTCGGCGGCAGTGCCGGTGCGGCCGGCCAATAGCGTGGCTTGGCCGCCTGCATCGAGGAAGGTGATCTGGTTGCCACTGACGCTGTAATCGACGCCGGCGATCAATTGCGTGCCGTCGCCCCGGTAAATCTGCAGGTTGGCAGCAGCCAGGCTACCGCCGACGAAACTCAGGCCCGTTGGCAGGGTAATGCTGGTGTTGACATCGAAGGCGCCGCCGCCCCCGGTGTTCTCAATGGCCGTGACCAGGCGCAACAGGTCGGCGCCGTCGATGCCGCTGACATTGCCATCCACAGCGGCAAGATCAGTGACACTGCCGCTGAACGGCACGCCGCCTGTGCCCGGCGCATTCCAACTGCCGGTGGTACTGGTGACCGTGCCGTTGGAGGCGGACACCACGCCATGCTTGATGGCCAGCACCGGTTCGGCCACCGAGACGATCACAGCGACGTCGGAGGACACCAGGGTGCGGTCGGTGAGGGTGGTCTGCTGGCTCGACTGTGCCAAAACGTCCAGCGAACGCTGGTCGGCGAAGGGTTGATCGCCCACGCGCAGGGTAAAGCGCACCACGATACGGCTGCCGGTGGTCGCACCCGTGACGAAACTGCCAAAGTCGAACACCACCGAATTACCGTCCCCACTGGTAACCGATACCACCGCACCATTGTTGGTATTGCCATCGCCGATCTGCCACTGGCCGATCTGGTCGCCGACACTCCAGGTGATGCCCGTGACGTCGAACAAGGGCAACGGCAGGTAGGCCGTGAGTTTGAAGTCTTCGTAGTCACCGGTAACCAGGTCATAGCTGAGCTGGAAGGTTACCTCATCGCCTGGGCGCAGTTCGCCATTGCTCGGTGGTGGCTGATCGTTGACGTCCAGTATCTGGATGTCCACGGTGCGCGTGGGCACGGTGCTGAGGGTCGAGGAGTCGTCAGTCTCCGAGCCGCCGGTGAGGTTCAGTACGTCTTGCAGAAGGGTGCCTTCGACCACAGCGCTGTTACCGATGTCGTCGCCTTCGTTGATCTCGCTATGGGGCGCACCAGACGGTGGCTTGTAGGTTTGCCCGACCACGGCGGTGTAGCTCAGTACCGCCAGTGCGGCAGCTTGTAGCTGGGTATCGAAGGCCAGGTCGCCGTTGAGCCAGCCACCGATATTGAACTGCGCCACGCGCAGGGCTTGGCCAATGTCGAAGACTATCGAGGTGCTGCCATCGCCATTGACGACCGACGTGGTGAACGGGGCGAGGTCGATGGTACGTGGCGCGCCATTGACGGTCACGGTCAGGGTGGGGGGGCCGGACAGCTCCTGGCCATCGGTGAGCTGGTCGCGAATCACCAGTTGGCCTTCGTTGAAGAAGTCCTTGCCGAAGGCGAAGAAGTCGGAAACCGCCAGGTTCAGGGTGTACTGCAAGGTGTCGCCAGGGGTGAGCCCGGTCTGGCCGATATCGGTTTGCAGGCTGACCTGCTTGAGCAGGGTGATGGACTTGGCGATGAAACTGGTGGCCGTCCCGGTTCCGCTGAAGTCGATGGTGGTTTCAGGGGCTACCACATCGCGCGGGTCCAGCGGCACCCATTGGCCACTGGCCGATGGCGCGCCGATGTTAATGGTGACGGCATCGCCGCTGACTGGGTCGATGATTACCGACCCGTCGGCGTCGACTTCCGGCACATAGAACGCCACCTGGGTATCGGTGGGCCCAGTCAGGCTGGCATAGGTGACGGTGTAGGAATCGATGAATATGTTATCGGCGTTGATCGCGGCGGTGATGGCGACGGGGTTGGTCAGCACCGTGCCGTCATGCAGGGTGATCGACGTCAAGGTGCCACCGGGGCCCGGGGTGATCGCGGTAACCTGAATATCCGGTGGCAATGGTTGGGTAATAACGACATTGGTCAGGGTCTGGCCTGGCGCCGGGTTGACCGTGACCGTCAACGTGCGGCCGAAATTGGGGCCGGTCGCGGTCTCACCTTCGGGCGTGGACAGTGTCTCATTGAAGGTCAACACCGTGGGGTGCACGACAAAGCTGGCAAAGCCGGTCTGGATCAGGCTGGGGTCGTCGACAGGGTTGTCCTGGGCATCGTTGCCAAACTCGAAGCCACCGCTGACGGCCACGGTCAGGTCCGGCGAGCCGTTGGAAAAACTGGTATCGGCCAGGTTGCTCAGGCTGGCATTGACCTGTACGGAAATCACCGGCTGGTTGGTCGATACGCTGGCAAAGGGCAATTCCAGCACCACCAATTGGTCGCCGGGTTTCATGCCGTAGGTGCTGGCCGAAAGCACGACAAAATTGCCGCTGGCATCCTTGGCCAGGGGGTGGGTGGTATTGCCGGCGGCATCGAAGACCACCACATGGGAGGCCAGTTGCTGTCCCAGGTAGCTTGCAGAAGTGAAGTTGACGCCATCGTTGCCGTCTTTGCCGGTAATGGGCATGAACAGGTTGATAAAGGGCGCATAGCCTTCATCGACCGAGGTGTTGTTGAAATTCACCGTGAAGCTGAAGGAAGCGCCCAGCAGCACGTCCTGGCCGGCCACCGGCAAGGTGGCGTTGGGTGCGGCATCGGGCAGCAGGCCGTCGAAGTCGGCCAGGGCCAGGCTGCTCAGGGCGATGTGCTTGTCGATATCGCCGATTTTGGTTTCCAGGGCCCAGTCACCACCGGCGGCGGTGCTGCCGGTGTCATTGTCGGAAGCCGCGACATCGGCCCCGGTCCAGCGCGCAAGCTCGGTGACCAGGGTCTTGCCGGCAGTACCTGCGCCGATATTGCAGCCGTACAACTGGATGTCGGCGCTGTCGGTCAGGTTGCTCTGCCATTGCTGCAGGGTTTGCGTCAGCTGGCCGACATTGTCGGCGCTGATGGTGCGGTTGCCCAGGGTGAACTGGCCGGCGGCGCCATGGGACAATACCTGGATCGAATCCACCTTGCCCAATTGAGCCAGGGCCGCGGAAATGGCTGCCAGGCCATCCTGGTTGGTATTGACCACCAATGCCGTGACATCGCCGGGCAGTTGCGCAACCAACTGTTCCTTGTTTTCGATACGGCTGTCGAGCACCAGCAAATGCCGTGCGGCCGAAGGTGGCGGTTCGGTGGGCGCGGGTGCTTCGGTAGGGGCGGGATGAACAGCACCGTCGTCGGTCGAGGCGGCGGGATCGGTGTGGTGCTGTTCGGTCGCGGCCGTGGCGGCGGCGCCGTCAAATAGAATCCTGGGCTCCAGGGCCAGCGCCTGACTTTGGGGGCGCAAATGAAGGGCAGGGGAGAAGCCACGTGAACCATGCATAAGGGAGTCCTCTTAATGCGCGGTGAACCATTCCGTTGGATTTTGTTTTTTGCGCCGCGAGCGGACTCTTGTAGCGTAGGACTTTTCTGCCCAATTTCCAGAGTTTGAAACGAGAATTGTTAGCGAGCGTGCCGAGTGGCAGGCCCTCTGGCGCACGGCTATTGACCCGATCAGGTATGGCAGATTGCCACTTGGCTGGGCGTGGTTTCAGCCATGGCTCTCTTGGCTTGCGCTGGCCGCCATATCCTCAAGGAATACGCGCAGGATAGGCGGTGCGGGTACACCACGCCGGGTAATCACTTCGAAGGGCGAAGCCAGGCTCAGGGTGTGGGGCGCCAATTGCTGCATTTCGCCGCTGTTGACCCACTGGGCGGCCACATGCACCGGCAAAAAGCCCAGGTAGGCACCGGAGATGACCAGAATCGCCAGGGCCTCGATGTTGTCCACCGTGGCCGCCGCCTTGGTCACGCCCAGGTGTTGCAGGTCGTATTGCTCCATGAAGCCCCTGACGACGATGCGGTTTTCGCCGATTTCCTGCAGCAGTTCGGTGCTTTCGGCCTTGTTGCCGAACAACGGGTGGCGCCGACCGCAGAACAGCCCGAGGGCCTCTTGGTACAACGGCGTGTAGTCGAGCCCGGACACCTGGATGGGGAAGTGCCCGATCGCCAGGTGCAGGCGCCCGTCCAGCACCCGTTCTTCCAGTTCGGCGGGGCTGCCCACGTACACGTTCAGGTGCACATCGTGGCCACGGGAGACGAAACGCTGGGTGGTGCGGGGCAGGGGCGAGGCGGGGTCGGTGATGGTCGAGTCGATGATGCCCAGGTTGAGCTTGCCGGTGATGTGCTGCTTGAGCACGTCGGCATCCTGGCAGAAGCGGTCCACGGCCTGCAACAGGCTCTGGGTGGCTTCATAAATGGCCACGCCTTGCTCGGTCAGGCGAAAGCCGCTGCGCCCGCGCTGGCACAGCTTGACCCCAAGCCTGGCCTCGAGCTGGCTCATCTGTTCGCTGATGGTCGATTGGCCAAGGTTCAAGGCCGCTTGCGCTGCGGAAAAGCCGCCGCACTTGACGATGGCGGCGAACACCCTGAGCAGTTTCAGATCGACGTCGTGCAGCTTGTTCAAGCCCAATCTCCCATTTGTTTTTATATCGGGAATGCCGATGTTGGCATCTGATGATTAGCATTTTTTCGCGGCCAATCAGCGCTCATAGTCACTCCAACGGCGAAGACTTACCAGCAGTGCACCACAAAACAAGAACCTGATCGCCGGTGAGAGAGAACAAGAAATGGACACGATCGTCAAACAGTACCTGCAAAGGTTCGGCGTCTGCGAAGCCACCCAGACCTTCCTCGGCAAAGCCCAGAAAATGTTCATCGGCGGTGCCTGGCTCGATGCCAGCGATGGCCAGACGTCCGATGTGATCGAACCCTCCACCGCAGGCCTGATCACCCGTATCCCCATGGGTACCACCGATGACCTGGACCGCGCCGTGCAAGCCGCCCGCGCGCAGTTCGACGGCGGGCCATGGCGCCAGGCCAAGCCCCTGGAACGTGAGCGAATGATCCATCGCCTGGCCGACCTGATCGAAGCCAATGCCGCCGAGCTTGCCGAGATCGAGTCCATCGACATGGGCAAGTCGGCCGCTCAGGCCCGCGACGTCGACATCCAGGGCACGGTCGATACCCTGCGCTACTTCGCCGGCTGGGCCACCAAGCTGCACGGGCGCACCGTCGAGCCTTCCTTGCCCGGCAATTACCTGGCCTATACCCGCAAGGAACCGATCGGCGTGGTCGGCGCTATCGTGCCGTGGAACTTCCCCCTGCAAACCATGGCCTGGAAGCTCGGTGCCGCACTGGCTACCGGTTGCACCGTGGTGGTCAAACCCGCCGAGCTGACCTCGCTTTCTGCCCTGCGTTTTGCCGAACTGGTCCAGGAGGCCGGCATTCCCGACGGCGTGATCAACATCGTCACCGGGCGGGGCAGCGTGGTCGGTGCCGCCATGGCGACCCACCCGGGTATCGATAAGCTGACCTTCACCGGTTCCACCCCGGTTGGCCGTACCGTGGGTCGTGCCGCGCTGGACGAAATGAAGCGACTTACCCTGGAACTGGGAGGAAAATCTCCAGTAATCGTCCTTGCCGATGCCGACGTGCCCGCCGCAGCCCGTGCTATTGCCAACGGCGTGTTCTTCAATTCGGGCCAGGTCTGCGATGCCGGTACGCGTGCCTATGTTCACCGCAGCATTTACGACAACTTCCTGAGCGAACTGATTGCCTATACCAAAACCTTGAAAATGGCGCCCGGGCTGGACCCTGAGTGCTTTATCAGCCCCCTGGTTTCGGCCCTGCAGAAGCAGCGCGTGACCGAGTACATCGAATTGGGCAAAGGCGAGGGCGCAGAGCTGGTGTATGGCGGCCAGCCGGTCGACGGCCCGGGCTTTTTCGTCGAGCCGACCATCTTCGCCAACTGCCGCAATGACATGCGTATTGTCCAGGAGGAGATTTTCGGCCCAGTGCTGGTCACCGCACCCTTCGATGATGAAGAAGAGGCCCTGGCCCTGGCCAACGATTCACCCTTTGGCCTGGCTGCAGCCCTGTACTCCAACGACCTGGGCAAGGTGCACAGCCTGATCCCACGTCTGCAGGCAGGCTCGGTGTACGTCAATGCCCACAGCACCATCGACCCGTCGATGCCGTTCGGAGGCTACAAACAATCGGGGTTCGGCAAGGACCTTGGCGCAGAACAATTGGATTACCTGATGGAGACCAAGGCGGTCTGGATAACGTTGCCCTGAGGCGTTGGGTTTCAGGCGCCTTGTCATGATATTTACAATAATGAGAGAACATCATGAACACTTCATCCAAGTCCGCCGCCGGCGCTGCACAGCGTGATTCCGCGCTGGCAGTCGAAGGGCATTCGATTGACTTCATCCCCGAGCACGAGCGCACCGACAAACTGAAAAGCCAGGGACCGTTCTGGTTCCTGGGCAACTTCACCTTCTTTACCATGACCATCGGTTTCGTCGGCCCCAGTGTCGGCCTGACCGCCTTGTGGACCACCCTGGCCGGCACGCTCGGCATCATGTTCGGCACCCTGTTCATGGCCTTTCATGGCTCCCAGGGGCCACACCTGGGCCTGCCGCAGATGATTCAGTCGCGGGCGCAGTTCGGCTATCGCGGGGTCATCCTGGTGCTGCTGGCAACGCTGTTCGTGTTTGCCGGGTTCAACATCGTCAACCTGGTGTTGATGATGCAGGGGCTGCATACGCTGTTCGGCTTCGACCCGGTGATGATCGCCGTGGCGGTAACCGTACCGGCCACCATCCTGGCCATTCTCGGCCATGACTGGATGCACCGCAGTTTCAAATGGGCATTGTTCCTGTCGCTGCCACTGTATGGTCTGGTGACCTTGGCGGTGGTGATGGGCTGGGTGCCCGATGCGGTGCTGCCGGCCTTGGCCCCGGGCGAAGCCGAACCTGCGCCGCTGGGCTTCAACTGGACCGGTTTCATTGCTCAGTTCGCTGCCGCGGCCAGCTACAACATCGCCTATGCACCCTATGTGTCGGACTACTCGCGCTACCTGCCGAAAAACACCCCCAGTGGCAAGCTGATCCTGGTGGTCTTCCTCGGCGCCTCGTTGTCGGGGGCCTGGATGATCTCGGTCGGTGGCTGGCTGGCCGACCATCTGCATTCCACCGATGTCCTGGTTGCGCTGGGGCAGGTGGGCAATACCTGGTCACCGGCCATCGGTACGTTGGTCGTGGTAGTGACCATCCTGGCGTTCCTGCCTGTGATTGCCATGAACATCTACAGTGCCAAGCTGACCACCCTGACTTGTGTCGACTCGATCAAGCACATCGAGCCGACCCGCAGGGCGCGCATCCTCGCCATTCTCTTTGTGATTACCCTGCAGCTTGGGGTTGCCCTGAGCATCCAGAGTTCGGGCAAGGGCTTGTCGGTGTTGGGGATCTACCTGGTGGTGATGCTGTACTTCCTGGTGCCCTGGACCTCGGTCAACCTCACCGACTACTTCTTCGTGCGCAAGGGCCGCTACGCCATCCCGCACTTCTTCATGCCACACAACAACATCTATGGCAGCTGGGGCGTGCGCGGGATCATCGCCTACGCAGTGGGCTTCGCCTCGATGATCCCGTTCTTCTACATCTATGACGGCGTCGAGCAGCGCGAGGTTTATGTCGGCCCCCTGGCCAAGGCCCTGGGCAGCATCGACATCGCCTGGCTGGTCGGTTTGATTGTCTCGGGCATCGTCTACTACCTGCTCAGCCGCTCAATCGACCTGGCTCGCGAAGAGCGCGTCATCCAGGACATCGAAACCACCAGCCCGCATTACACCACCGGCGAAAAGAAGGCCCATCGCGCCGCGCCGCTGGTCAGCAAAACGACTTTTGGGAGATAAGCATGGCTAGCCAACGTTACGACTACATCATCATTGGCGCAGGCTCTGCCGGCTGTGTGCTGGCCAACCGCCTGACCGAAGACGCCGGCACCAGCGTACTGGTCCTGGAGTTCGGCGGCAGCGACCGCAGCGTGATCATCCAGATGCCCAGTGCGTTCTCGATCCCGATGAACACCACCAAGTACAACTGGCGCTACGAAACCGAGCCCGAGCCAGGCCTCAACGGCCGCCGGGTGCACTGCCCACGGGGCAAGGTGCTGGGTGGTTCGTCCTCGATCAACGGCCTGGTGTACATCCGCGGCCATGCCTATGACTTCGACGAATGGGAGTCGCTGGGCGCCAAGGGCTGGGGCTATAAAAACTGCCTGCCGTACTTCAAGCGCGCCGAGAGCTGCGATGCCGGTGGCGATGACTACCGGGGCGGTTCGGGGCCCTTGCACACCACCAACGGCAACAACATGAAGAACCCGCTGTATGGTGCCTGGGTCGATGCCGGCGCCGAGGCCGGCTACATCAAGACCGACGACTGCAACGGCTACATGCAGGAAGGCTTTGGCGCCATGCACATGACGGTCAAGGACGGCGTGCGTTGCTCGACTGCCAACGCCTACCTGCGCCCGGCCATGCAACGGCCTAACCTGACGGTGATCACCAAGGCCATGAGCCGGCAGATCATCCTCGAGGGCAAGCGGGCGGTGGGCCTGACCTACGACCACGAAGGCCAGACCCATACCGTGCTGTGCAACAAGGAAATCCTGATTTCGGCAGGCCCTATCGGTTCGCCGCACCTGCTGCAGCGCTCCGGCATTGGCCCGGCCGAGGTCCTGAAGAAAGCGGGTGTGCCGGTCAAGCTGGACCTGCCGGGGGTTGGCGAGAACCTGCAGGACCATGCCGAAATCTACATTCAGTACGCGTGCAAGGAGCCGGTGACGCTTAACAGCAAGATGGACCCGCTAAGCAAGCTGATGATCGGCCTGCGCTGGTTGCTGCGCCGGGATGGCCTGGGCGCTACCAACCACTTTGAAGCGGGTGGTTTCATCCGCTCCGAGCAGGGGCTGCGCTGGCCCGATATCCAGTTCCATTTCCTGCCGGCAGCCATGCGCTACGACGGCAAGAAACCGATCAAGGGGCATGGCTTCATGGTGCTGACGGGGCCGAACAAGCCCAAGAGCCGGGGCTATGTGCGGATTCGCTCGGCAGACCCGTACGAACATCCGCAGATTCTGTTCAACTACCTGCAACGCGAAGAGGACCGCGAAGGCTTCCGCCGCTGCGTGCGCCTGACCCGGGAAATCATCGGTCAGCCAGCCATGGACCGCTTCCGCGAAAGCGAGATTGCACCGGGCCCGCTGGTGAACACCGATGAGGAAATCGACGCCTTCGTGCGCGATAACCTGGAAAGTACCTACCACCCTTGTGGTTCCTGCCGCATGGGCGAGGATGACATGGCCGTGGTGGATTCGGAGCTGCGGGTGAGGGGGCTGCAAGGTTTGCGGGTGATCGACTCGTCGGTCTTCCCCACCGAGCCCAATGGCAACCTCAACGCTCCGACCATCATGCTCGCCGAACGGGCGGCGGACCTGGTACGTGGCCGCCAGATGCTGCCGCCGGCGAACGTGGTAGTGGGGCTGGCACAGAACTGGGAAACCCAGCAGCGTACGTCCTTGCCGGCGCGCAATGTGAGGGTTTGATTTCAATAACAGGGTAACCCTGTGGGGGATTTGAGGTTGCCCTCCAAGGCCTCATCGCTGGCATTGCGATTGCCAGCGATGCAGGCGCCGCGAATTGTCTGGCACACCGCGGTGATTTCATCGCGGGCAAGCCCGCTCCTACAGATCCGTGTCCTCCCCCAGCAAAGCCAAAGTCTTGGCATCCCCCCGACCCTGGTAAAATCCATCGAGCACTTGCTGAAAAAACTCCTGCTCAGGCGCCACGCAGGCAAACAAGGTCATGCACGATCTCAGCTTGAGATCATCCGGCGTTCCGAAAATCTCCCGGGGCGTGTGCCCCTGCAATTCAATCACCGCGCGCGTACTGGTTTCCAGGCGCGGCCCGAGCAGTGGGTGGGCCAGATAGGCCAGGGCCTCCTGGCGGTCCGTAATGGCGTAGCGGCAGGCCATCTCGCTGTGGCCCAGGCCTTCAAGCTGAGGAAAGATGAACCACATCCAGTGGCTGTGCTTATGGCCGGCGCGCAGCTCGGCAATGGCGCGTTCGAAGGTCGGTTCCTGGGCATCGACGAAACGTTGCAGGTCGTAGGGGTCATGCATGGCGTTCACCCTTGGGTTGGGGCTCCAAGCCTGTGGTGGTGCAACGCAATTTTAATCGCCATCACAGCGTTAAGGAAGCCGACACAACCGCAGAAGCTGAACTACGCTGGCAGGCGTAAGTACGTACGAAAATGTACGAAAACAGGACGTTTTGCCGAGGTCAGGGTATGCGGAACAGGGTATGTGCGTGGGTAGTGGCGTGTCTGGGGATGCTGTGGTCGCTGCAAGGTTATGCGCTCAACCCGTTGGACAAGGAACAAGCAGCACAGCAAGTACAGGCGGCAGCCGAGCTGAAGGTGGCCAACCGGCACATCATGACCTTTCATGCCAACGTGCTTGGCGAAGGGCCGCAGCAGCGGGTCAAGCGGGCGCGGGTGGTGATCAACGAGGCCCTGGACAGTGCGGACGAATTGAACGTCAGCATTGATCCCATGCAGGACAGCTACCTGGTGCTGTTAGGCGGGCGCCGCGCCTTTATCGTTGCAGCCGATGATGTCGACCCGCTGGAACACAGTTCTTCGCTGCAGGCGGCACAGTCTGCCGCGGACAACCTGCGCCAGGTGGTGCTGGAATCCGAGCAGGCGCGTAGCCTGCGCTTTATCCTTTTGGCTGCCCTGGCCTGTACGCTGGCCACGCTGCTGTACTGCGCCTTGCTCTGGGTCGTGGGTTTTGTCCGACGCCGGCTGTTGGCCAAGCTGCCGACATTAATGAAACGCCACGCGCACGCCCTGAAAGTAGGCGAGACACCGGTCATCGATGCTCATTACCTCTATCCCCTGATCAGCCGCGTGCTGGGGCTGCTGCGCTGGGCGTTGATTCTGCTGTTGAGCTACGAGTGGTTGAGTTTTGTGCTGTCGCGTTTTCCCTACACGCGTCCCTGGGGCGAGAGCCTCAATGGCTATTTCTGGGAGGTGGGCAGCTACATCCTGCAAAGCATCGTTGGCGCGATTCCAGGGTTAGGCATTGCCCTGGTAATCTTTTTCATCGCCCGCGGTGTGGCGGGGTTCAGTGATCGGCTGATCAAGCGTATGGCGGCGCCGGGCACCGTCAGCTGGTTGAATGACGAAACCGTGCAACCCACCATGCGCCTGACCTCCCTGGCGATCTGGCTGTTTGCCCTGGCCATGGCCTACCCGTACTTGCCGGGTGCGGGCACCGATGCCTTCAAGGGATTGTCCGTGCTGGTCGGCCTGATGATTTCCCTGGGGGCTTCCAGCGTGGTCGGGCAGGCCGCTGCCGGGTTGATCCTTACCTATACCCGTACACTGCGCCCGGGTGAGTTCGTGCGTATCGGCGAGCACGAAGGCACGGTCACGGAGTTGGGCATGTTCACCACGCGCATCCGTACCGGGTTGGGCGAGATGCTGACCATCCCCAACTCGATGATCACCGGTGCCGTGACCAAGAACTACTCGCGCACGGTGCAGGGGCCTGGCTATGTGGTCGACACCACCGTGACCATCGGCTACGACACACCCTGGCGTCAGGTCGAAGCGATGCTGCTGGAGGCGGCAAGACGCACGCCAGGCGTGCTGGCGCAGCCAGCGCCACAGGTGTTCCAGATCGCCCTGTCGGATTTCTACCCCGAATACCGCCTGGTGGCCCAGGCCATCCCCAGTCAACCCCGGCCACGGGCGGAGCTCTTGACCATGCTGCACGCCAACATCCAGGACGTGTTCAACGAATACGACGTGCAGATCATGTCGCCGCATTACATGTTCGACCCCAAGTTGGCCAAAGTGGTGCCCAAGGACCAGTGGTACACACCACCGGCGCAGCAGGAGTAATTCGCTCATGGTCGATTTCATCGTCAACACCTTGCGCTCATACCCTGAGATTGCGGTATTCCTTGCCATTGCCCTGGGCGTGTGGCTGGGGCGAATCCAGTTGGGCAGCTTTCACCTGGGTTCGGTTGCCGGTGCCCTGTTGATGGGGCTGGTCATCGGGCAGATCGGCCTGGAAATACCCCACGTGCTCAAGTCGGTCTTTTTCGTGCTGTTCATTTACGCGGTGGGGTTCAAAAGCGGGCCTGAGTTCTTCGGCAGCCTCAACCGGGGCACGCTCAAGTTGGTGGTGTTGTCGGCCGTGCTCTGTGCCACCGCCCTGGCGACGATCCTCTTGATGTACTGGCTGTTCAAGTTCGATGCCGGTTTCACCGCGGGCCTTGGCGCCGGTGCACTGACCGATACGGCCATCATGGGCACCGCTGGCAGCGCCATCAATCAATTGGCCATCGACAGCGCGGCCAAGGACACACTCAACAGCCACATGGCCATTGCCTATGCCATTACCTACCTGTTCGGCACCATCGGCCTGATCGTTTTCGTCGGCACCATTGCACCGAAACTACTGGGCATCGACTTGAAAAGCGCTGCCCGCGAGCTGGAGCTGGAGTTGGGTATCGCCAGCGAAGAAGACGCCTTTACCGTCCCCTACACACGCATCGTGGTGCGGGCCCATCAGGTGGCGGTCGATGGTCCGGCTGTCGGCATCAGCATTGCAGCCATTGAACAACAACATCCGGCGTTGAGCATCGAACGGGTGGTCCGTGCAGGACAAATCGTTGAACGCGATACCGGTTTGGTACTCCAGGCCGGCGACATCGTCGCGGTCTATGCCCTGCGCTCCGCTGTTGGACCGCTGAGTGAGTGGATCGGCCCCGAGCTGGATCATGTGCAATCGCTGTCGTTTCCCACGCGTCAGGTCGACATCGTCCTGACCTCGCCCGAGGTGGCCGGCAAGACCATTCACCAGGCCAGGGCCCTGATCAATCGCGAGCAACGTTCGGGTTGTTTCATCAACAGCATCACCCGCCAGGGCTACGAATTGCCGCTGTTGCCCAACACCGTGTTGCGCCGGGGCGATGTCATCTCGCTGACCGGCCGTACCTCCAGCATCGAAGCGCTCGCCGCAAGCCTTGGGCGCATTCGTGAAAAGCACTACAAAAGCGATATCGCCATGCACGCGCTGGGCATGGTCGTGGGTTCGCTGCTCGGCCTGTTGTCGACCCATATTGGCATGATCCCGGTGGAACTGGGTATTGGCGGTGGCGTGCTGGTCACCGCCCTGGCGATCGGCTGGTACAACTCCCGCCATCCGGAAGTCGGCGCCTTGCCACCCGCGGCGCAATGGGCCTTTTCCGAATTCGGCCTCACCGCATTTGGCGCGGTGGTTGGCCTGCTGGCCGGGCCTGCGGCCATCTCGGCGATGCAGGAACATGGCCTGTCGCTGGTGCTGGCCGGCGCCGCGGTGACCCTGGTGCCACCATTGGTGGCACTGTACTTCGGGCGCTATGTGCTGCGCCTGCACCCGATGATCCTGTTCGGCGCCCTGGCCGGCGCACAGACCGAAGCAGCCTCAATGAACAAGATCATCGAACAGTCGGGCAGCAACACGCCGGTGATCGGCTTTACCGTGTGTTATGCGATTTCCAATGTGCTGTTGGCGGTGTGTGGGCCGATCATTATTTTTGTGGTGGCCGGGTAAAAGCGAAAAGCAAAAAGCGACGCAGCCTTGCGGCAGCTTGTGTCTTGAAGAGGAAATACAATCTAGGGTGAGAGCGGTGAATGG
>CAYVPI010000041.1:0-35034 GCA_964453495.1 uncultured Pseudomonas sp.
GCTGCTACGCGATTACAGTTCGCCATGGATTCGTAGCAGCTGCCGCCAGGCTGCGTCGCCCTTGATCTTGTCTTTAAGAGCGCGAACTTGCTGGCAACACAAATCGTCCCGCCAGCAAGCCCCCTCCAAGATCCGGATCTGCTCGTCAGGATCAAGTCTCGAAAAGCTCTTTTTTCCTTTAGCTCAAGTAGTGCAAGGGCTGGCGAGCCCTGCCTGAGTTTTTACCGGACACTGGTGAACCAGCGCCTGAAACCATAGGGGAAGTTTTCAGAGGAAGGAGATCGGATATTGCACAATGAAACGTGTCTCATTGAAGCTATTGGTGTTCCCATAGTTTCTGCGAAGCGAAGATGAGCGTAAGCGCATGTTGAGCTGCTTCAGGGGGCCGCCCTGGATCACATAACCAAGTTCGGACTCTCTGCCGCGGTCTTCGCCGTCGGTAATTTCACCGAAGTGAACGTTGGTACCCTTGATGAATCTGTTCATCATGGTCAAGCCTGGAAAACCCAAGCCAGCGAAATTGTAGTCATAGCGTACCTGCCAGGATTTTTCATGCTTGCCATCATAGCTCCAGCTGAAACTATCATTCGCAAGGCTAGTACCACTGGTGCCAGATATTCTCTGCACGCCCGCATCGCCTGCAACTTTTTGCAGCCCGATGTAGAAGGTATGGGCACCGCTCTTCAGGGAAAACAGGCCTGAGAAAGTTTTATTGTCCTGAGTGCCTGCCAGTGCTTCACCGTCTTCATTCCCAAAGAAGTACCCCATGTTTGCGCCCAGGCTCAAATTGTCAGTAAGCGGCTGGCTGTGATTGAGTTGCAGGTAAGTCTGGTTATAGATGTCTTGCAACTGCGCATACCAAGCACCCAGCAAGGTGTTGCTCTGATTGAAATTGTGTTCAATGCCGCCGAAATTGAACTGGTCCGATTCAATTGTGTTATGGCCATGAATAACGGTACCGGCATTGTTGAAGGACAGTTTTTCCATGCTTGCATCGTTGCGCTGGCTATTGCCGGTGATGTGGCCAGCGTACAGCGTCATATTCGAAACTTCTTTGGAGGTCAGCATTGCCCCTTCAAATGTCTGGGGTAGCGAGCGGGCATCATCTGACCTGAGGACAGGGACAATGGGTGCCCACTCTCCGATTTTAACCTCCGTTTTGGACAGCTTGACCTTGCCGGCAACGGCGACGCGGCCGTAATCGTCTACCGGTCGGTAATCGTCGTCGGTCGGCAGCAACTGGGTACCGTAACTGCCACGCCCGCCGTCCAACTTGATCGCCAGCATGCCTATAGCGTCGACGCCAACGCCAACTATCCCGGGTGTGTAGCCGGACTTGAAATCGAGGATGAAACTTTGCGTCCATTCTTGCGCCTTGCCTCGATCGGTAGGGCCAGGTACAGCAACGGACCGACCATTATCGACGAAGTCCCGGCTCATAAAGAAGTTACGCAGGTTTAAGTTGATCTTGGCGTCATCAATAAACCCTTCGGCGTAACTTGAGTTTATTGTGCAGATTAAGCAGGCGAATAGCGCGACTCTTTCAGTGGCGAACGTTTGTTTCATTGGTGCTTCCTGTTTGTTCTTGTTGTAGGTGGTCAAGTAAATGAATGCTGTGTTGGTCGCTCTTTCCAGTGGCAGGTGGAAGTGAAGTGTTACGGTACTCAGACACGCAAAAATGGCGAATTAACATTTATGCAAGCCGGTGTTAAGCCGAAATGAATGCGGTTTTATCGGAGGGCGATGCGTCAGCAGGAGTACGCCTAACTGCGTTTGGAATTGATTAACGCCGGGTTGCACAATTGCAAATTCCCTGGACGACACCCCAAGGGCATCCTCGGCACAAAGCGTCATAACAAAAACAAAAGCCGATAGAGAGCCTCCCATGGTCAAATCCAAACTTTACCCACTGTGCACGCGGTTTATCACCAGTGCAGTGATCGGGCTATCGACCTTCTCAGCCTACGCGGACGTAGATAAGCCCGACGCCTTGAAAATAGGCATAACGACCTTCATGTCCGGATCGGCCTCCGTTTTCGGAATGCCGGCCAAAACGGCTGCCGAGATTTACATCGAAGAGCTGAACGCCGCGGGTGGTATCGATGGTGTAAAGATCGAGCCGACTTATGTCGACGAAGGCGTTGGCGGTGACCGGCTGCTTTCCGAGTATCGGCGTGTGGTGCAGGAGCAAGGCGCGAAGGTGATGATTTCGTCGATCTCGAGCGGCAACTGCAATACGCTTGCGCCCGTTGCCGAGGACCTGAAAGTCGTCAACATCCTCTGGGACTGTGGGACCGAGAAGGCGCTTGAAGGGCACTCCTACCAATACGTTTTTCGAACCCAGGCCAATGCTGTCACCGAGATGGTGGCAAGCGTTCTTTACCTGCTCAAGGTAAACCCTAATTTCAAGACACTCGCCGTGGTCAACCAGGATTACGCTTGGGGCCGTGACTCCTGGGATATCTTCAGTGCGGTGCTCAAGCAGCTCAAGCCCGATGTAAAAGTGGTGGCTGAGCTTTTTCCCAAATTCGGCGCATCTGATTTCTCGGCAGAAGTCAGTCGATTGCAGGTTCTTCGCCCGGATGTGGTGTTATCGACGTCGTGGGGTGGCGACCTCGATACATTCGTGAGGCAGGCAAGCCAACGTGGTTTGCTGCGCAATTCCCAGTTCTTCCTGGCGCTCGGTGAAACCTCCCTGGAGCGGCTTGGCAACACGCTGCCTGAAGGCGTGCTCATCGGTGCTCGCGGTGACCATTACTTCCTCAACCCTCAATACGTGAACGACCCTCGGCACAAAGCCTTTGTCGCTAAATACCATGAGCGCACGGGTAGCTATCCGATCTACTCGGTCTACCACATGGTTCAGGCCCTCGATGCCATGACCGTCGCATACAGGAAGGCGATCGAGGCAAATGCTGGTAAATGGCCGAATGAGGAACAACTGGCCAGCGCTTTCAAAGGGCTTGAATTCCGTGGCTTGACCAGCCCGCTGCATATCCGCCCTGAAGACGGGCAGGGGCTTGAAACCCAGTTATTCGGGGTGACTACCAGCAGTCCCGACTACAAGTTCAAAGTACTCAAGGACATCATGCTGGTCCCCGCGGATAAGGTAACGACCCCAGCCGGCGAGAAATCCTCGGAATGGGTGAAGACAGTTACATCGGCGCTGCTTGATCAAGTCCAGCCGCTGGGTGCCGTTCAATGAGCAGCGATATTCTGATCCTGGCCTTGCTGGATGGGATGTCCTATGCCGGGCTGTTGTTCCTGGTGGCGCTGGGGCTCACATTCATTTTCGGTGTAGTTCGGATCCTGAATGTGGCACACGGCAGCCTCTATGCGTTTGGGGGCTATGGGGCGGCGTCCCTGGGCCTGTGGTTGGGCCAAGGCTCTGATTCTGCCATGGTGTCTGTGGCGCTGTTGATTAGCGGCGCCATCGCGGTGGGCATCGTGCTGGGTACGGTGCTCATGCTGCTGCTGAAAAAATTCCAGGACCGGGACCCGATTCTGCAGCTGCTGGTGACGTTCGGCGCCTTCATGATCTTTGAAGATTTGCAGCGAATGATCTGGGGTACCCAGCCCTATTTTGTCGCTGATGTCGTTAACCAGATGGGCACCTGCGAACTGATGGGGGTGGTCTACATGAACTATCAGCTCTTGTTCGTGCCTGCAGCAGCCTTGGCTGTTTACTTCCTGTTGAAGTGGTTCCTCAACAGCACCCTGACTGGCCGTCAGATAGTCGCCGTCACTCATGATCGGGAGGTCGCGACGGCGCTGGGTATCAATGCTCGACGGATCGCCTACCTCACTTTTGTCGTAGGCGCGGTACTGGGATCGCTTGGCGGGGCATTGGCTTCTCCCACGACTTCACTGGTGCCTGGCATTGGCGCGGACATGATTGTGTTGTCGTTCTCGGTGGTTGCCAGCGCAGGCTTGGGTCAGATCACCGGGGCATTGATCACGGCTCTGCTCATTGGTCTGTCGCGTTCTTTCTGCGTGTACCTGGCGCCCGAGTTCGAGGTGGTGATGCCTTACCTGATCATGGTTCTGGTTTTGCTGATTCGGCCTCAGGGTCTGTTCACCGTCGTCCAGGCGAGGAAAATCTGATGCGTTCATTACTGTTTGGCGCTGCGGCAGCGGTTGTCGTCCTTGGCGTTGCGCTGGCGTTCCCGTGGTTGAAAATTCCGCTGATCCTGTCGCTTTGCTACGGCCTTGCGGCATTGGGGATAGTTGTTCTGCTCAGGGCAGGGCAGATCTCCTTTGGCCACGGGATGTATGCCTGTATTTCCGGCTATGTCGTGGCATTCGTGAGTAAACGCTGCCCCGAAATGGATGGGCTTTTTCTTATTGCCCTGGGCACCTTGGCCAGTGTTGTTGCCGGCATGCTCATTGGCGCTTTCGTGGTTCGCTATCGGGAGATTTTCTTCGGCATGCTGAACCTGGCCATATCCATGGTGCTGTTCACTGTGCTGGGTAAGTTCTATGAGCTCACCGGGGGCACCGACGGCGTGCGGATCAATCGTCCTGCGTTGTTTGGTTTCGATCTTGCTCGCGACCCCTTCGAAATAGGTCTGCTGGTCCTGGTCCTGGCACTCGCGCTGATCGCCACCTTTGGCGTGCAGCGCTACTTCCGATCGAGTGCGGGGCAAGCGCTCGTGGCGATCAAGACCAACGAAACCCGACTGGAGTATCTGGGCATCAGCGCCAAGAAAGTGCTGTGGAAGGGGTACGTTCTGTCCGCCTCCCTGTGCGGTTTGTCCGGGGCCCTTTTCGGGCTTTCCCAAGGGCTGGTGACGCCCGAAATGGGGTATTGGCTGCGCTCTGGGGAGTTTGTCTTCATCGCGATCCTGGGTGGTGCGGGTCATGCAGTTGGAGCGTTCGTCGGTGCACTGCTCTATGAGTTCCTGAAAATGTATGCGGCCGCATTGGTCAGTGGATCCTGGCAGATGATCCTCGGGGCGATTCTGATCGTGATCATTTATTTCCTGCCCAAGGGGCTCACAGGGCTGCTTGGCAAACGTAAAGGCGTCGAAGGAGGTGCAGCATGACAGCGCTTCTGCAAACCAGTGACCTCACGCTCGCCTTCGGCGGCCTTGTAGTCGCAAACGGCATCAATTTCAGCCTCGAGCAGGGCGAGCGTCTGGCTGTGATCGGCCAGAATGGCGCAGGTAAAACCACCTTCATCAACATCTGCACAGGCCTGCTCAAACCAGGCAAGGGTAGGGTGCGTTTTGCCGGGAGCGACATCACAGGCCATTCCCCCAGGAATATCGTACGTCGAGGCATGGCCAGGTCCTTCCAGCTTCCGCAGTTGTTCCTTGAGCAAACAGTTCGTGAGTGCCTGGAACTTTCGGCTGTTGCGCGGGTTGGCACACTTTCGTCCTGGAGCCCCTTGGCGGTCGAAAGCACCGCCAAGGAAATCGACAGGATGCTGGATTTGACCGCTCTGCGTGATCGCCAGGACGAGCTTTGCATCAACCTGCCCGAAGGGCAGCGCAAGCTTCTGGACGTTGGGATGTCGTTGATGCTCGAGCCCAAGCTATTGATCCTGGATGAGCCCACCAGCGGCGTCTCCACCGAGGAAAAACACGGCGTCATGGAGATCCTCATGCGAGCGCTCGATGAGCGAAACGTCACAGCGATCTTCGTTGAGCACGATGTCGATATCGTCAAGCGCTACGCCACCCGAGTGGCTGCCTGGATAAGTGGTGCGATTGCAGCAGATGGAACGCCTGCGGATGTGTTGGCGAGCCCGCTGATCCGGCGCGAGGTGCTCGGCGAATGAAAAACGACATCCTCGTTCAGCTTGAAAACGTCAGTGTCGACATTGCTCATGCGCCCATCTTGCGGCGGGTTGATGCCGAGCTACGCAAAGGGCACATCATCGCAGTCGTGGGTCGCAATGGCGCTGGCAAGACCACGTTGCTGCGTACGATCATGGGGCTGCTGAAGCTCAAGGAAGGCCAGGTGCTGTTCGCGGGATCTGACCTGACACGCGTTGCTGCGCATGGCCGGGCACGCCTGGGAATCGGGTATGCCCCACAGGAGCGGGTGATGTTTCCCACCCTCTCTGTCGAAGAAAACCTGCGCCTTCCTTGCGAGGTGGCAGTGATGTCGAAAGCGCAGGTCGATGAACGACTTGAAATCACGCTCGATGTCGTTGCGCAGCTCAAGCCAATGCTTGGCCGCTCAGGCGCAGCCTTGTCCGGCGGCCAGGGCAAGATGGCTGCACTGGGCCGGGCACTGATGATCGGCAGCAGGCTGATTCTGCTCGATGAGCCATTCCAGGGGCTGGCCCCGGCACTTGCCAGCGAATACAGCAATGCGTTGAAAAGCCTTCAACAACGTCTTCCCGACCTCTGCATTGTCGTTACCGAATCCAACGGTAGCCTGCTCAAAGACGTTCCTGACCATGTATTGCACATCGAGCGCGGCGAGCTTCGCGTGGTGACGAAGTTCACCGGTGCAATGGGCTGCGACTCCACTTCCTACCTGCCTCTGGAGGCACATTCATGAGCACTCACTACATCGATGGCCGGAACGTATCGGCTTTCTGCGGGCAAAGCATTCCTGTGTACTCGCCGGTCACGGGGCACGCGTATGCCGAAATTGCCCGCGGCACGCCGCAGGACATCGATCTTGCAGTAAAGGCTGCGCGGGCTGCTGTCAATGGACACTGGGGGCAATTGAGTGCAACCGAGCGCGGGCGCATCCTGGTCCGCATCGGCAATGGCGTATTGGAGAACATCGACGAATTGGCGGCTATCGAGGCCAAGGACACGGGCAAGCCCATCGCCCTGGCACGCAAGGACATCGAGGCTTTGGCTCGCTACTTTGAGTTCTACGGTGGGGCAGCGGACAAGGTCCACGGTGAAGTCGTTCCTTATCTCTCAGGCTACAGCGTGAGCGTTGTTAGGGAGGCGTGTGGTGTGGTGGGGCATATCATTCCCTGGAACTATCCGGCCCAGATGCTGGGCCGCACCCTTGCCCCGGCTTTGGCGATGGGTAACGCATCGGTCGTGAAGCCTGCTGAAGATGCCTGCATGACGTCGCTGCGCTTCGCGCAGATCGCAACTGATGCGGGGCTTCCCGCTGGCGCCTTGAACATCGTGACAGGGTACGGGCGCGAAGCCGGCGCCGCTTTGGCCAGTCACCCCGGGATCAACCTCATCACGTTCACCGGCTCACCCGAGGTGGGTGTTTCAATTCAAACGGCTGCCGCAGCCAATCATGTCAAATGCGTCCTCGAGCTTGGCGGCAAATGCCCACAGGTGGTCTTCGCTGACGCCGACCTGGAGAAGGCGGTGCCGGTGATCGTCGGTGCAATCATCCAGAACGCGGGGCAGACCTGCTCAGCCGGCAGTCGGGTCCTCATCCAACGTGAAGTCTTTGACAAGGTGCTTGCGCTGGTCGCTGCGAAGTTCCGTGAAGTTCGCGTAGGGCTGCCTGAGTCTGCGCCCGATTGCGGCCCCATTATCACCAAGGCCCAGTTCGGCAGGGTCAATCAATTCATTAAAGAATGCATCGATTCGGACCTTCCTGTGATCGCAGAAGGGCGGATGGACAGCGATCTGCCCGAAGGCGGCTATTACGTACGGCCAACCCTGTTCGGCCCGGTCCCGCGTGATCACAAGCTCGCATTGCAAGAGGTGTTCGGCCCGGTACTGGCAGCGCTGCCGTTCGACGACGAAGACGATGCCGTGGCCCTGGCCAATGGCACCGATTACGGCCTTGTTGCATCCATCTGGAGCGAAAACGGCGCTCGTCAACAGCGCATGGCCAAGCGGTTGGAAGGCGGCCAGGTGTTCATCAACTGCTATGGCGCAGGCGGTGGGGTGGAGCTGCCATTCGGTGGTATCCGCAAGAGTGGGCATGGCCGGGAAAAAGGCCTGTTGGCACTCGAAGAGTTCAGCATCACCAAAACGATCGTCAGCCATCACGGCTAGATCCTGACTGCAACCAAAGATTGTCCTACCTGAAATGGAGAGAAAAATGGCACAGCTCAACAATAAAATCGCCATCGTCACAGGCGCCGCAAGTGGCTTCGGCGCTTGTATTGCGCGTCGCTACATCGAGGAGGGGGCGAAAGTCGTTCTCGCCGATATCAATTTTGAAGCTGCCAGCAAGCTTGCCGATGAACTGGGCGCAAACGCAATTGCCGCAGCCTGCGATGTGACCAGGGCAGAGCAAGTCGAAGCGGCAGTGGGCCTGTGTGTCGATACATTTGGTGTGCCTGATGTGGTAGTCAACAACGCCGGCACCACCCATCGTAATCAGCCGCTCATGGACGTGGACGAAAAGACCTTCGACCGTGTTTTTGCAGTGAACGTCAAATCCATCTTCCACATGACCAAGGCGGTCGTGCCTATGATGCGGGAGCGCAGAAGTGGCTCGATCATCAATGTGGGGTCTGTGGCGGGTATTCGACCACGTCCGGGCCTGACCTGGTACAACGGCTCGAAAGGCGCGGTGAACCTGCTGTCCAAATCATTGGCCGTTGAGTTGGGCCCGGATGGGATTCGAGTGAACAACATCTGCCCTGTGCTGGGCGAGACCGCCTTGCTTGAAGATTTCATGGGGATGCCAGACACCCCGGAAAACCGTCAGAAGTTCCTTGCAACCATTCCGCTTGGCCGTCTTGCCAAGCCGGGTGACATTGCTGCCGTTGCGGTATTCCTTGCCACTGACGATGCGGCATTCCTCAATGGCGTGGAGTTGCCGGTCGATGGCGGCCGCGTGATTTAAAAACATGGACAGCTCAAGGTGCGACGACAGTGCGCCTTGGGCTGTCATAATTAGATGCGAATCACCGGTTTAAATGAGTGGGCATCGCGTTGATGTCTATTGCATCCGGTTTCAATATCGCTATCAGGGGGCGTATGCATCCCGGCAGCACATCGAGTTGTCGCACCAGAATACTTCTTTCTCGCACTGCCCAAACTTCGTCAAGTTGTACAATTGCCAATTCCATCGTCTTGCTATGACGAATCGCGGCAGATTCAGGTATAACGCCAATACCGACACCAACTTCCACCATGCGGCAGATTGACTCGAAGCTTGAGACCTGAATTCGCCAGGACAATTGCTCACCTAGCTTTTCTGCTTGCTCACGCATGAACTCCTGGAGTGTGCTGCCTTCCTGTAGCCCTACATGATGAAACGGAAGGGTTGCGCTCAACGTTTGCGAGTCTTGCGTATCGAGCACGTGCCCCTTCGGAACGACCAGCACCAGTCTATCGGTACTGAAATGCAGTACTTGCAAATCCTTGGACGTTACAGGGCCCGCGATGATGCCCATGTCCGTAGAGCCTTCCAGAACACCGCGCACGATATCCTTGGATAGCCGTTCTTGAAGATCTACCGTGACGCCTGGGTTTTTTGCAAGAAAGCCGGCCAGGACTTCCGGGAGAAACTCGGTCACTGCGGTTGTGTTGGCAAAAATCCGGATATGGCCCGATGCATCTGTTCCGTACTCTGCGAACTCATTCTTCAAATACCCTATCTGCCGCATGATAACTCTTGCGTGTTTCAGCAGCCGCTGTCCGGCACTTGTAAGTTCAACCCCCCGGCTGTCACGATAGAGCAGTTGGCAGTTGAGCTGGCTCTCCATCGCCTTTATTCGCACACTAGCGGCGGCAGGTGAAATGAAGGCGCGCTTTGCTCCTTGCGTCAAGCTTGGTGCCTCGGCGATATGAATAAAAAGGCGAAGGTCGGTGAGATCCAGGTGCATGGCGCAATTCCTTTTGGGCGTAAGTGTCAATCAAACCAAAACGCCGGATTTAAGAGACGCTACTTCTCAGATTTATATGAGATTCTCATGCTCGGCTAATAACAGCAATTGATGGAAGAGACTTTCTGTTCCAGCCCTCGGAACATAATGTTTGAAACTTGTGTACTGAGCATGGTCGGGCTCGGATAGATGCCAGCACAGCCCCCGCCGGCCCTAGCCGACATTTTTTCCTGGCAGTTCGAGCGGGTCGCCCAGGCTTCTGGATGCTGAAGGGAACATTCGAATGAATACTCCAAACCCCAAATGTGGGGAAATTTACTTGAATAGGGTAGATTTCTGGCCACCGCTTGCGTCTGAAAAATGAGCCCGCAGCGCTCCAGGAGTGGGGGGGCTCCGTAATTACTGGTTGACGCGGGCCTTTTCCAGCATTGGCCTGGTTATTGCGATAGAGCCCAAACCGACGCTGGTAACCATTCATGAACACCGCCGCACCCGTTGCCCGACAACTCATAAAAAACCTATCGGAGATTGTGCAATGTGGACTCATCCCTTGACGCTCGTAGCCGCCTATTTGACCGGTACCTGTGGTATCGGCTGGTTTTGGAGCTTTGCCCTGCTGAACTGGCTTTGAATTCGATGTCTATGTCTTCGCCGTGAAGGAGCTGGCAGATGGACGATGCATGGAAAGATTTGTTGCCCACAGAAGGTGAGGTCGTCGTCATTGAAGGCGACGCCACCTTACGCAAGTTGATGACGGAAGTGCTGATAGAGGCGGGGCTGAAATCTTCGGTATTCGAAACGCCAGACGAGGCTTTGGCTCACCTCTTGCGCCTGGATGGCGAATGCCCGTTGGTGATCGTTGATTACGCCTTGCGAGGGGACATCACCGGCACCGATTTTATTGAAATGATACGGGGTAAGTGGCCAGCCATTGCCGTGATTCTGACCTCTGGCCAGTTACTTCACCCTTCGATGCTGCCGCCTTCCACTATTTACGTTTTCAAACCCTGGTCTTTGGAAAACCTGCTTTGCTCGATCGCGATGCTCATGCGGCCCGGGCATTCCATTCGAAAAGTCTAAGGCCCGAAAAGCATCGAGGTGTGCCAGGCTGCATGCACTGAGCCTGGCTTCATCGGCAATCAGTAAATGCCCATCATCCCCTCGATGCTGCGCACCATGGAAACCAGCCGCGG
This sequence comes from uncultured Pseudomonas sp., assembly GCA_964453495.1. Taxonomy (GTDB): domain Bacteria; phylum Pseudomonadota; class Gammaproteobacteria; order Pseudomonadales; family Pseudomonadaceae; genus Aquipseudomonas. Next base: position 10,921 of record CAYVPI010000041.1, read on the forward strand.
ACCGATGTCGGTGGTCAGTTGCCCTTCGCTGAGCATGAATGCAGGAACACCGCAGTTGAATACCAGGATCTCACCGTCAGCCATTGCCCGCATGGGCACTGCGACGGCATGAATTTCACGTCGCAGATCGCCGTACGACACGCAAAAACCGCGCTCATGAAAGTCCTGGATACTCTGTTCGATGCGGGTATGAAAGGTGTTCCAGTCGTCGGGCGTCCTGACTTTGATTTCGTTGAGCAGCGCCGTGCGTTCTTCACGCGAGGACGCCGCAATGATCGCGCGCCCCATGGCCGTCCTGACGATAGGGTAGCTCAGGCCAACGTCGGGCGGATGGCTCATGGGCGCGGCGCTGCGGCTGCTTTCCAGGTACACCACGTTGAGTCGGTCACGCATGCCAAGTGACACCGAACCGCGGATATGATCAGCCAGTTCCTTCATGAACGGCCGTGCGATCTGCCGGATGTTGAGGCTGGCAAGCAGCGGGTAACCCAGCGAGAGCACGGCTGAGCCCAGCTGATATTTATTGTTCTGCCGGTTGATTCGCAGATAGCCCAAGCGCACCAGCGTATAGGTGAAGCGTGAGATCGTCGCTTTCGGCATTCCGGTACGCGCGACCAGTTCGGCGTTGCCAAGCTGGGTCGTGCGCGCGGTGAAGCAGTGCAGAATCTCAAGGCCGCGCGCGAGCGTCGCGGCAAATTGGCGATCATCGGCGAACTCATCCGGCAGGTAATGCTTGGCCGGGGAGTGCCAGTCCTGCGGGGTGGCATTTGGGGCGGGCTCCTCCTGGCGCAAACCCGTGGGTGTCGCGCGCTTGCGCTTTTCATGTGTCGCCATGGCACACCTCCACAATTGAGTAGATCTGGATAGATTTTGGCAAGAGTGTTCCAACTATTCAAACGATGTTCTGCAGAGCGGAACAGTACTTGTTCGGCTGCTGTATTCGGGGCCATATGCTCATCAACAAGTATAAAAATGTTGGAGGCAAAAAATGGTACGCGATCAGCAGGCGTTCGATACTTTCTTGAATGAGGTTCGCCGTTTCGTGCGGGGTCAGGCGATTCCACGAGAAGCGGACATCGAACGGTGCGATGAAGTCCCCGCCGACCTGGTGCAGGCCATGCGCGAGCAAGGTTTCTTCGGCTGGAGCATCCCCCAGGCCTACGGCGGTGCAGGGTTGACCACCGAAGAGCTGGTGCTCGGTGCATTCGAGCTGTCCCAGAGTTCGGTGGCAGTGCGCGCACGTGTCGGCACCAACACCGGTATCGGCTCAGAGGGCATTGTGGTCGATGGCACACAAGAGCAGAAACAGCGTTATCTGCCACGCCTGGCCAGCGGCGATTGGACCGGTTGCCTGGCGGTCACCGAGCCTGAGGCCGGCTCCGAAGCCACCAACGTACAAACCACCGCCAGGCGCGAGGGCGATACCTACATCCTCAATGGCCAGAAGTGCTTCATCACCAACGGCCCGATCGCCGACGTGTTCACGGTGACCGCCCGCACCGAGGCCGGCAGCAAGGGCGCCAAAGGCGTGTCGGCATTTATCGTCGAACGCGGCATGCCCGGGCTTAGCACCGGTGCGCCGTATCGCAAGATGGGGCAGGCCGGATCGCCCGTCGGCGAGGTGTACTTCAATGAGTGCCGGGTCCCGGCGGCCAATCTGCTCGGCGGTGTTGAAGGCAACGGCTTCAAGACCGTGATGAAAACCCTGAACAAGCAACGTATTCATTTGGCTGCCCTGTCCACGGGGCCGGCCATGCGTATGTTGGAGATGGCCATCGAGCACACGACGCAACGTGTCCAGTTTGGCCAGCCGGTCGCGAACTTCCAGTTGGTCCAGGCCATGATTGCCGACTGCCAGACCGAGATATTCGCCGCGCGCTCCATGATTCTCGAGACCGCTCGCAAGCGCGACCGTGGCGAGGATGTGGTGTTGCAAGCCTCGATGTGCAAGTACTTCGCCACCGAGATGTGTGGGCGTGTCGCTGATCGCTGCGTGCAGATGTTCGGTGGGGCTGGATACGTCGCCGACTATGCGTCCATTGAGCGCTGGTACCGGGATGTTCGACTGTTTCGCCTCTACGAGGGGACCAGCCAGATCCACCAGCTCAATATCGCCAAGCAGGTACTTGCCGCCCATCAATGATGGCGAACGCAGGCCATTGTCCTCTGTTGCAGGAAGTCGTCATGTCTACTTTCGATCTGTTTTTCCAACCGCGTTCCATTGCCGTGATCGGTGCTTCGCAGGATCTCGCCTCGATCAGCGGGCAACCCATCGCCCACCTCAAGGCCAAGGCTTTCGCTGGCCAGGTTCTGCCGGTCAACCCGCGCTACGACGAGGTAGCCGGGTATACCTGTTACCCCGATGTCGCTTCGCTCCCGGTAGCCCCCGACGTCGCCGTGATCGCGGTCGGGGCCAAACGTGTTCCCGATGCGCTGACCGACCTGGGCAAGAAGGGCTGCCGATTCGCCGTCATTCTATCGTCCGGCTTTGCCGAGGCAGGCGAGGAGGGGGCCGAGGCGCAACGCACTATCACGGCTATCGCCCGTTCGTTCGGCATGCAAGTGATTGGCCCTAACTGCCAGGGTTACATGAACATCAGTGAGGGCATTCATGTCGGCTTCGGCGCGCCCTATGGCCTGACTTACCCTAAGGGGCATCTGAGCCTCACCTCCCAGAGCGGTGCCTTTGGCAACTCGATCGTGATGCTGGCCAGCGAGGAAGGTATCGGTTTTCGCCACTACGTCTCCACGGGTAATGAGTCGGTGACCACTTCGCTGGACTTCATGGAGGCCATGATCGACGACCCTGAAACCCGGGTGATCGCCGGTTACGTAGAGGGTTTCCAGGACGCCCATCGCTTGCTGTCTATCGGTCGACGCGCGCTGGCGGCCGGCAAGCCCATGCTGATCTGGAAGGTAGGCACCTCGCAAGCGGGGGCCCGGGCCGCTGCCTCGCACACGGCTAACCTGGGTGGCTCCATGGCGTTGTATCGTGCCGCGTTCCGGCAAAGCGGTATTATCGAAGTCAACGATGTGGGCGACCTGGCCGACTGCGCCAAGGCACTGCTACCGGGGCGCTTGCCCAGGGGCAATCGCCTGGCCATCGTCACCATCTCCGGCGGGGCGGGTATTGCCATGGCCGACGGTGCTGCCATCGGTGGCCTGCAGCTGCCTGAGCTGGCCCCGAAGACCGTGAGCGCGCTCAAGGAGTTCCTTCCTTCATTCGCCGCAGTCGCCAACCCCCTGGATGTGACGGCGAGCCTGCTCACCGACGCGAGCCTGCTTCGGGTGACCCTGGAAAACCTGGCCGATGACCCGAACGTCGACATGATCGGCCTCGCCCTGGCGGCGGCCAGTGGCAAGTTGGCGACTGAGCTGGCCCATGAAATCGTGCGTATCTCCCAGGCGCGCGGTATTGCCGTGCTCGTTGCCTGGAACGCTGACCCCGCCTCGGTCCAGGAGGCGTATGACATTCTCGATGCTGCTGGCATCCCTCGTTACCAGTCGCCGGTTCGCTGTGCCCGTGGCGCCAGTGCGTTGTGGGCCTTTGCCCAGGCGCGCGGCCAAGTGGCGCACGTGTTGAGCGAGGAGCCGCTGGTGCTGGCTCGTCCGCAGATGCGTCAGTTAATCCGCGGTTGCAGTACCGACCTGACCGAGTTCGAGGCCAAGAAAGTTCTGCATGCCTATGGCATCGGCGTGACCCAAGAGGCGTTGGCCATCAGCGCCGAGGAGGCGTCCGGCATCGCTTCGGCCATGCACATGCCGGTGGTCATGAAGATCCAGTCCGCGGACATTCCACACAAGACCGAAGCCGGGGGCGTTCGCGTCGGTGTGCAAGGCGCTGCTGCCGTGGAGGCCGCGTTCAATGAAATTATCGGCAACGCACGGGCCTATGCCCCGGATGCGGTGCTCGATGGCGTGTTGGTGCAGGAGATGGTCAGCGGCGGGACCGAATTGATCCTGGGTATCAATAACGATCCATTGTTCGGTCCGGCAGTGATGGTGGGCTTTGGTGGTATTTTTGCCGAGGTGATGAAGGACGTCAGTTTCCGCTTGGCGCCGATTACTCGATCCGAAGCCGAGTCGATGGTGCGTGAGCTGCGTTCGTTCCCGGTCCTGGACGGTGCTCGTGGGCATCCCAAGGCTGATTTGACGGCGGTGATCGATACCTTGATGCGCTTGTCGGCGATGGCGATCGACCTGTGTGAGGTGGTGCAGGAATTTGATATCAACCCGTTGTTCGTGCTGAAAACTGGAGAAGGGGTGAGGGCAGGGGATGCGCTCGCAAAGCCGTTTTCCAATGGCGGTGAGGTGGCTGTTGAACGTCACCTGACGAGCGGGGATGCGCTCGTCAATTAAAGACGCGCGCATGCCTGGAATTCTGGCGGTCAATCGCCTTGACCGCTCCTTTGTATCGACTCCACATTTGCAGTCAACGAGGGTCACATGAATATCACTCAACAGCTCCCCGCTTTTGCAGAACAGTATTCGTCCGATGAGGTTGAGCGGACGTATCGAAAACTGACGCTTCGGCTCATGCCATTTCTTATCCTCTGTTACATCGTTTCCTATCTCGACCGCGCCAACATCAGTTTCGCCAAACTCCAGTTCATGAGCGACCTGGGCTTTTCCGAGACGGCCTATGGATTGGGGGCGGGCCTGTTCTTCATCGGCTATGTGCTGTTTGAAGTCCCTAGCAATCTCTGGATGCAACGCATCGGCGCACGCCGCACCTTGCTGCGCATCATGATTCTCTGGGGCTTGATCTCCAGCGCCATGATGTTCGTAAACACGCCTATGCAATTTTATGTCATGCGGTTTTTCCTGGGGGCCGCTGAAGCGGGCTTTTTCCCGGGGGTCATCTTGTATTTGACCTATTGGTTTCCGGCCGCGCGCCGGGGCCGTGTGACGGGCTTCTTCATGATGGGCGCTGCTACCGCCGGGATCATTGGCGGGCCGGTGTCTACCTGGATCATGGTTCACATGGCCAACCTGCACGGCCTGCACGGCTGGCAATGGCTGTTTTTGCTCGAAGGCATGCCAGCGGTCCTGTTGGGGGTTGCAGCGTTCTATTACCTGTGCGACCAACCTGGCGATGCGACCTGGCTCAGTGAGCGTGAAAAGGCCATTGTTCAGGGCGACCTGGCGCTTGAGCAAAAGGGCGAAGCCAAGGGCAGAGGCCATGGGCTGGGCGACGCGTTGCGCAATCCCAAACTTTATGTCGGGATGGTCGGTTACTTCTGCGTACTGGTGACGTTCAACGCCATAGGCTTCTGGGCGCCGACCATCATCAGAGATGTCGGCGTGACGGATCTGGTTGAGGTCGGGTTGTTGTCCAGCGTGGTGTTTTTGGCGGGGGCGGCCGGTACCTATCTGGTGGGTTACAGCTCTGATATCAAGATGGAGCGGCGCTGGCACCTTGTTGCCTGTGGCGCGGTCATCGCCCTGTGTTTTGCACTGTTGCCACTGATCGCTCACAACATAGTGTTCGCCATTACGCTGCTTTCAATTGCAGCGGCGGCATCGTACGGCGGTTTTGTAGTGTTCTGGACCATTCCCCCGACCTTCCTGACCGCCAGTACCAAAGCCAGCGGCATCGCCTTGATTACCAGCCTGGGAGGCATCGGAGCCTTTGTGAGCCCGACCCTGGTTGGGTGGATGAAGTCCACGACGGGCAGTATTTATGCGGGCCTGGGGATTCTCGGGGTAATGACTTTGATCGGTGCTGTTGTCATCTTGATTGCGATTCCCGCGCGCAAGGTACCGGCCGAGAAGTAAGTCTGCTTGGCGAAAACGCAGGGTGATCGCTGGAGCCCGGCTTTGGCGATCACGGCCCCACACTCAGAGCTGATTAACAAGGAGCATGCGATGCGCGAGCCGCTTTGGCGTCAACAAGGCGAAGAGCCGGATTACCGGTTTTCGCTGGCCAATGAACGCACCTTTCTGGCCTGGATTCGCACGGCCCTCGGACTACTGGCCGGCGGTGTCGTGCTCGACCAGTTCTCTACCAGGCTCGGTCCGCATAGCCTTGTCATGAGCCTTGCCATCGCCTTTGGTGTGCTTGCAGCACTGCTCGGCACCATCGCCTATGTGCGCTGGCGCGCCAACGAAATCGCAATGCGCCACTCACGCAGGTTGCCCGCGACGATGGCTATCGCGCTGATCGCGACGACCACGGTGGGTATCGCTGCTGCGATTGTGCTGTTGTTGATGGTGAAACTTGCGTGATCCAGCATGACGTAGAGCAGCGGCCACGAGACCCCGGCTTACAGGCCGAACGCACTGCGCTGTCATGGAGCCGGACCGGCTGGGCTGTCCTGGCCAACGCCCTGCTGGCGCTGCGCACGGGTTGGACGAATCATGAAGTCCCGATCACCCTCCTGGCATTCGTGCTGCTGGTTGCATCGGGAGCGGCCGTTTGCCATGGCGCATGGCGTCGCCGGCAGTTGTTGGATTACCAGGTGGTAGTTGCGCCGTCTGCCATTGCAATCGCGGCTGCGACGGTCGTCGCATTGATAGCCTGCGGCACCGGAGTCGCCTCCATCGCGTCGCATTATTAGCCCGTACCCGTCCACCGTACTGCCACAACACCCTTGAACAAACAATAAAAAAGGCGTGCAAGCGCCCATGGGGAACCGTTGCCATGAAAAAACCTTCAAGCCTGGCATGCCTGCTCCTGGGCGCCTTGATCAGCGCCGTCGGCCAGGCAGCGCGCGCAGACTTCATCGAAGGCAGCCATGCCACTCTGGCCTTGCGCAACCTGTACTTCAATAACGATTATCGCGACCAACCGGGCCCTGCCGGACAGAGTAGAACCGAGGAGTGGGCCCAAGGGTTCATGCTCAATTTCACCTCGGGCTTCACCGCCGGGACGCTGGGTTTCGGTGTGGATGCCCTGGTTCTGCAGGGCGTAACCCTGGACAGTGGTGCTGGCGATCATCGCGGTAGCTCCATGATTCCAAACGACGGTACTGGGGCTGCCGCTGACTGGAGCCGCCTGGGCCTGACCGGCAAGGTGCGCCTGGGTAAGACCGACGCCCGTCTGGGCACACTGCAGCCGAAATTGCCGATCCTGTTGTCAAACGACGGTCGCCTGTTACCGCAGACGTTCCAGGGTGGGCAAGTTACCAGCAATGACATCGATAACCTGACCTTGACCGCTGGCCGCCTGGAACAAGCCACCGGGCGTGCCTCCACGGATCGCACAGGCTTGGCGGTCAATGGCGCAACTCGCCAGAGCCACGATTTCGTGTTCGCCGGAGCCGACTACAAAGTCACCAAGGACCTGCTTGCCCAGTACTACGTGGCCAACCTTGAGGACTACTACACCCAGCAGTTCTTCGGTTTGCAGCATATGCTGGCCTTGGGTGAAGGCCAGTCGCTCAAGACCGACCTTCGCTACTTCGCTACCGGCTCCCGCGGTGCTAACGGCAGCGCCAGCGGACGTGCGCAGGGTTACCGCGTCGGTGGTTACAGCCACAACAAATCCGGTGAAATCGACAACCGCACCTGGAGCGCGATGTTCACCTACACCCTCGGTGGTCATGCGTTGACGGGCGGGTATCAAAGCGTTTCCGAAGACAGCAACTTCGTTCAACTCAATCAGGGCACCCTGCCGGGCAAGGGGGCAGCAGGCAGCAGTGTCTATCTGTTTACCGACCGTATGCTTGCCAGTTTCACCCGCGCCGGCGAGCGCACCTGGTTTGGTCAGTACGCCTATGACTTCGCTGCATTGGGCGTTCCCGGCCTGCGCGCCTCGTTGGTTTACCTCAAGGGCGAAAGCATCCAGACCGTGACTGGCGCTGATAGTCAGGAGTGGGAGCGCGACCTGGCACTGGACTACGTTGTTCAGAGTGGTGTGTTCAAGAACCTGGGCTTTGGGTGGCGTAACGCTGCACTGCGCTCGCAGGTCGATCCCCATCAAGACCAGAATCGCCTGATCGTCAGCTACACCTTGTCGCTGTTCTGACTTCCCGGTCTGCCACCCCAACAGGAGTGGCAGACTCTGGGCTCTGTACGTACCCTTGCGCAGGCACTATGGACGATGCATCAAATAGGCTTCACCCGTTACTCGGATCAACGGGTGGGGGCTGATCTGGCAGGTTTTGACGATGCTGAAACCTTGCCGTTCGTAAAAGCGGCGGGCACCGGTGTTCGCGGCATAGTCGATCAGGCTCAGGCCATTGAGCCCCAGTTCATCGGCGCGCTTTTGAGCGTACTGGAGAAAGCGCGCCCCCAGGCCCTGGTTGCGCCAGCCATCGTGGAGCGCCAGGCTCGAAATGTAGAGGGTGTCGGGGATCTCCATATCGGCATAGGGTGCCAGCACCGGATCGGTCACTGGCGTGGCTGTGGGATCGTGACGCGTCGCATAGCTATGCATCATGCCGATAACGTGTCCTTCTGCCTCCGCGATCAGGCAGTTCTGGTATGAAAAATCCACACCTTCGCGGGCGTAACGAGCAGCGCCCACATCCAGCAAGTCCTGTCCCACTTCGGCCAATTGGCTCCAGATGTAATCCGTTACCCCCTCGGAAGTAATTCGGAACAAACGAGCAATTTCACGTGCATCCGAGCGTTGGGCCGGACGAAATTCAACTGTCATTTCCATGATTCCAGAGGCAATTGGGGCCCCCTTATAGCGTGGAAGCTTGATGCGTTTCAATGTGCTGATCGGGGGCTCGCTAAGTCGTCATTTCGCTATGTTATGCGTCGTCGCCAAGAGCCATTGGAGCGTCGCGGTTGGACTATCGCGTTGATCTATAACTTGGTCCGGAGCGAGAAGCGCATTTCAATTAGCGACACGAAGCATCTCGAATCCGTCTTTGCGTGAACTCCAGTGAAGGAATCCGATGCCATCGGCAACTCAGGTTTTTGCTTACTCACACTATCTAAGTTACGTTGCTCGAAATGGCTTGGCTTTGCCTTCTGCAACCTGAGGTGGTCATATGCGGTACGCATTTGAAAGTGTGCTACGAAACAAAAATATGGCCTACCACAATGGTGACGTCCTGCCGAAAGTAGAAGGGCCACCTGTGCGGGTGGCTTTTATACTGATGGACAATTTCTCGATGATGTCCTTCACCGGTGCGGTGGATGCGCTGGTTACCGCCAACCTCATGAGCCATGCACCGCTGTACCAGATACTCACGGTGGGTATCGCAAGCCGAGAGGTTGTCAGTGACCTGGGCATCGTCATTTCAGCAGACTGCGAACTGAGCCAGCTTACCGATGATCATGATGTCGTCATCGTAGCCGGGGGCTTTCGCGTTCGGTTGCAGGGCGAGCCATCGCTGCGGCGTAAATTGCGCGCCAGCGCCTCATCCGGCGCGATCATGGGTGGGCTGTGGAACGGTGCATTTTTCCTGGCAGAAGCGAATTTGCTGGACGGGTTCGAGTGCGCATTCCATCCGGACGGCCGCGCGATGATGGCCGAGGTGTTTCCGAAGGTCAGTGTCTCCAACCGTACTTATGTTTTTGATCGCGGCCGTATCAGCTGTGCCGGTGCGAACAGTTCGTTACGGATGATGCTGGAGCTGATGAAGCAGACAGGCAAGAGCGAACTGGTTCGTGCCGTGGAGGAAGTGCTGCGCTGCGACGAGACGGACAACGCGACAGATATTTCGGTGATCGATGTTGACCAGGATCCTACGCTACCGCAGACGCTCAAGTCGGCATTGGAGTTGATGCGCCAGAATATCGATGAGCCGTTGACCATCGATGAAATTGCCGAATGCGTGAAAATCTCAAAACGTCAGCTGGAACGGTGGTTTTGCCGTTTCATGGAGGCCACACCCACACGTTACTACCTGGAGTTGCGCCTGACTCGAGCAAGGCAACTTATTGTGCAGAGCAATCGGCCAATCTCGGAAATCGCAGTGGCCACCGGCTTCGTCAGCATTTCACATTTTCATCGGCGCTTTCGCGACTTTTTCGGTGTGGCCCCCGGCAGCCTTCGGGTAACAGGGGAGCGTAAACACTGATTACTTACCCCTGCCGGGTGGTGAAAATCGCTGGCATTTGCAGGTGCTTGTAAATGGCCAAAAAGCGGAAGCCAACGGTGAGTATCAAGGCAATCCAACCGGCGACCCAGATCGTTGGAAATACGTCGCGCAACAATACATAGATGCTGCAACCCAGCAGGATGGGCGTGGCATAGATCTCACGTGACATCAACAATGAGACTCTTCCGGCCAAAACGTCGCGCGCTATGCCGCCGCCAATACTGGTCAGCACACCCATCATCACCGCCAAAGGCGCAGCAAGGTGCAGCCCCAGCACTTTCTCGGTAGCGGATAACCCAAACAATGCTGCCGCCAGGCCATCAAGATAGAGCAGCAGGCGATAGCGTTGTTGAAATTTTGTGGTCAGGAAAAAAGCCAGCAGGGCTGCAAACAGGGCGACCCAGATGTAGTTGAAATCGACAATCCAGAAAATCGGTTGATCGAGTAGAAGATCCCGGATGGTGCCACCGCCAATGGCGGTGATGATGCCAAGCACGACGGCGCCGAATAAATCCACACCCACTTTCTGGATAGCCAGCACGCCGGTAATGGCAAATACGGCAATGCCCAACATTTGCTGAAAGTACAGCATCCCTTACTCCGTCTTCACGTTATCCGCCAGATGAGATAGCAATCTGGGCATCCTCACGCAAGCCAATCTGCCAAGCATAGTTGCGTAAAAGAACAACCCTGTCGCAAGCAGAAAAAAAACCGGCGCAGCAGTCGGTTTGGCGAAGGCACGTAAGCCGTAGCATCAAACCGTCATACGGATTTGGCGTTGTGATGATTTTCAAAATTACACGAGGTGCATTATGCATAACGATAAAATCGCACGTTTGTTCATTCCCCTCGGTTCCGCTTTTTCCTGATTGCCCCCGCATTAGAAATACGCAGCCTCTTCAGTTCAGGGTTTGATGGGTTCATCCAGTTGAACCGACCACTGGTGGGTGGCGGCTTGCCTTCAAAAAATAACAAGGGCTCACTAATGTCAAATAACAGAACATCATCGACTGATGACAACCTGGCAGCCGGGTTCAAACAGCGACATGTCACGATGCTTTCAATTGCCGGCATTATCGGCGCCGGGCTGTTTATCGGTTCGGGCCATGCCATTGCCGCAGCCGGGCCATCGGCAATCGTTGCCTACGCCCTGGCCGGGCTGTTGGTTGTGCTGGTCATGCGGATGCTTGGCGAGATGGCGGTCGCAAGTCCCGAAACCGGCTCTTTTTCCACCTACGCGGACAAGGCCATCGGCCCTTGGGCAGGGTTTACCATCGGTTGGCTGTACTGGTGGTTCTGGGTGCTGGTGATTCCCCTTGAGGCCATCGCCGCCGGCGTTGTGCTTAACAGCTGGTTCCCTCAAGTAGAGACCTGGATGTTCGCGGTAGGGGTAACGGCTTTGCTGACCGTCACTAACTTGTTCAGCGTCGCTAAATATGGTGAATTTGAATTCTGGTTTGCGATGGTCAAAGTGGTGGCGATCGTATCGTTCATTGCACTCGGTGCCTGTGCGATCGCAGGTGTCTTGCCAGGTCGGGAGGTGAGTGGCGTCAGCCCCTCGTGACTGAGTTCGGCGGCTTCATGCCTAACGGTTGGGAAGCCATCATCGGTGCGCTGCTGACCACAATGTTCAGTTTTGTCGGTACAGAAGCGGTGACCATAGCGGCGGCAGAATCGAAGGATCCGGCTAAAAATATTGCCAGGGCGACAAAGTCGGTGATCTGGCGAATCTGTATTTTCTACCTGCTTTCCATTTTCGTGATCATTTCAGTGGTGCCTTGGAATGACCCGTTGCTGCCGGTCCAAGGGTCATATCAGCGTGCTCTGGAAATCATGAATGTACCCTACGCGAAAACCATCGTTGATATCGTGGTGCTGTTCGCCGTTGCCAGTTGCTTGAACTCTGCGATCTATATTTCTTCGCGCATGGTCTACTCGCTGAGCAAGCGCAGTGAAGCGCCGGGCTTTCTTCAGCGCACCTCGTCCGCTGGCGTACCGCGGGCTGCGGTCATTGCCAGCACCGTGATCGGCATTGCCACTACAGCCTTGAATTTCTTTGCACCCTCGCAAGTGTTTGCTTTCCTGCTCGCCAGTTCTGGTGCCATTGCCTTGCTGGTGTACCTGGTGATTGCTTTCTCGCAATTGCGCATGCGGGCAAAGCTGACCAAGTCCAACGCCAGGATCGAATTCAAGATGTGGTTGTTCCCCTGGCTTACCTGGTTTGTCATCGCGTTTATCGTCTTTGCACTGGGGGTGATGGTCGCCATGCCCGCGCACCGCAGTGAAGTGCTGTCGACCGGGGTGTTGACCATCGTGATCGTCGCGCTGGGGCTGATGAAGACGCGTGGTCACTCACACAAGCTCTCCATGAGCGGGCGAATCCTGCGCCGGCTCTAGAGGTGCAGTGACCGCCGGGAACTTAATCCTCCGATTACGGTGTAATGCAAGACTGCACTATTTTCGGGGGCTACCCATGCATTTTGCAAAACTCTCCTGCCTGGTTTTGGCGGGGTTGTTGTCGTCCATGGCCGTTGCAGCGCCCGAGTCTAGTGAGACGACTTACGGCCCTGAACTGCAAGGGTTCCAATATCCTCACCCGGTGCACAAGTTCAACTTCGAGTCCCAGGGCCAGACCTTGAGCATGGGTTACATGGATGTGGCTGCCGTCGGCGAAGCCAATGGCCGCACGGCCGTATTGATGCATGGCAAGAATTTCTGTGGCGCCACCTGGGAAGACAGCATCAAGGCTTTGAGCGCTGCGGGCTACCGGGTTGTGGTGCCGGACCAGATCGGCTTCTGTACGTCGAGCAAGCCTGCGCATTATCAGTACAGCTTCCAGCAGCTGTCGGCCAGTACACGCGCGTTACTGGCCAGCCTTGGGATCGACAGGGTCAGCGTCATCGGCCATTCCACTGGCGGTATGCTCGCCACTCGATACGCATTGCTCTACCCGCAAGGTACCGAGAAGCTGGTGTTGGTCAACCCAATCGGCCTGGAAGACTGGAAAGCCCTGGGCGTGCCCTGGCGCAGCGTCGATCAGTGGTATGAACGCGAGCTTAAGATCAGCGCCGAGGGTATACGCAAGTACGAGCAGAGCACCTACTACGGCGGGCACTGGAAACCTGAGTACGAGCGTTGGGTAGACATGCTGGCCGGTCTCAACAAGGGGCCAGGGCATAAGCTAGTAGCGTGGAACTCGGCCCTCATCTACGACATGATTTTCACCCAGCCGGTGTTCTACGAGTTTCCCAACCTCAAGGTGCTCACGCTGTTGTTGATCGGCGATGCCGACACGACTGCTATCGGCAGCGACATCGCGCCGCCTGAGGTCAAGGCGAAGATTGGCCACTATCAGGTCCTTGGCAAACAAGCGGCCAAATTGATCCCGGGGGCGAAGCTGATCGAATTTGCTGGCAAAGGCCATGCGCCGCAGATGGAAGACCCGGCGGGTTTCAACAAGGTGCTGATTGAGGAGTTGAACCGCAATTAGCCGCGTGCCGTTTGACTGACGCTGTCAGCTATTCGCCGTATACGCCGGAAGCCACCTACCTGGTGGCTTTTTTTGGGCGGTCAGACCACGTAACCAGTAGCCTGCGCAAGGTGGTTGTCCTGGGCCCCGGCGATGAGATGCAGTGCCATGTGTTGTGGCGTTTCAATGGACACAACCTCGAAGCTTCCCACTATCAGGGGCTGTTGCTCACTGGGCTCGGTCGCCTCCATTGCCAGTGCCTTAGCCATTCTCGCGTGGTTCGCTGCGATTTCATTGAGAGTTGACACGTTACATCTCCGGTGACCGAGCAAGCGTATTGCTGGAGTCCATTTGCGTTGAGTTTGATTGCTGCGGCGTCAGGATTACGTCGTTCTGAAGCAGCTAGGGCCGGCATTGCAATCCGCAAGCCAGAAAGTGTCGTTTATTTGGCTATGGCTTTTATATGCGACGAATGGCGATAGGGCGCAGCGGGGCGGGGAGAGCTGCCCTCTTCCTCGCAGAAGAGGGCAGATGCATACCCACTCTACGGGTGATGAAGTTCCCGGTCCTTGGTTTCCGGCAGGAAGAAGGTACCAAGTATGGCTGTCATCACGGCAATGACGATGGGATACCACAGCCCGTAATAGATATCACCCGTGGCCGCGACCATGGCAAACGCCACTGTGGGCAGGAAGCCACCAAACCATCCATTGCCGATGTGGTAGGGCAGTGACATCGAGGTGTAGCGGATGCGAGTGGGGAAAAGTTCCACCAGCCAGGCAGCGATCGGGCCATAGACCATGGTCACGTAGATCACCAGGATGGTCAGGAGCAGCAGCACCATCGGGTAGTTGGTCTTGGCAGGGTCAGCCTTCTCCGGGTAGCCGGCGTCCTTGAGTGCCGTGACGAGAGTGGCGGCAAAGGCGTCGTTGCGGGCCTTGAAGTCGGCGGCCGGCAGGACGCTACCCTCGAAACTCTCAATCACTTTGTCGCCGATGCGGATCTGTGCGATGGCGCCCGGTTCGGATTTCTCGTTTTTGTAGGGGATGGCCTTTTTCGCCAGTACGCTCTTGGCCAAGTCGCAGGAACTGGTGAATTTGGCCTTGCCCACCGGGTCGAACTGGAACGAGCACTGGTTGGGGTCGGCGATCACCGTGACCGGGTTGCGCTCCTGGGCGATGAACACGTCGGGGTTACCGTATTTGGTCAGCGCGTGGAAGATCGGGAAGTAGGTCAGCGCTGCGAGAATGCAGCCGGCCATGATGATCCCCTTGCGGCCGATGCGGTCGGAAAGGCTGCCGAACAGGATGAAGAACGGCGTGCCGATCAGCAAGGAGCCGGCAATCAACAAGTTGGCGGTTTGCGGGTCGATCTTGAGCATTTGCAGCAGGAAGAACAGCGCGTAGAACTGCCCGGTGTACCAGACCACGGCCTGGCCGGCGGTGCCGCCGAGCAGTGCCATGATGACCACCTTGAGGTTCTCCCAGCGGGCGAACGATTCAGTCAGCGGCGCCTTGGAGGTCTTGCCTTCGGCCTTCATTTTCAAAAATACCGGCGACTCGCTCAGTTGCAGGCGGATGTAGACCGAGATGATCAACAGCAGGATCGACAGCAAGAAAGGAATTCGCCAGCCCCAGGCTTCGAAGGCTTCGGTGCCAAGGATCGTGCGGCAGGCCAGGATCACCAACAACGAAAGGAACAGGCCAAGGGTCGCCGTCGTCTGGATCCATGACGTGAAGTAGCCGCGCTTGCCTTTGGGCGCATGTTCGGCCACGTAGGTCGCCGCACCGCCGTACTCACCTCCCAGGGCCAGGCCTTGCAGCAGGCGAAGGGTTATCAGGATGATCGGCGCTGCCACACCGATGGTGGCGTAGCTGGGCAGCAAGCCCACCACGGCGGTGGAAATACCCATGATTACAATGGTGATGAGGAAGGTGTACTTGCGCCCGATCATATCCCCCAGGCGGCCGAACACGATGGCGCCGAAGGGTCGCACGGCAAAACCCGCGGCGAAGGCGAGCAGGGCAAAGATGAAGGAGGTTGTCTCGTTGACGCCGGCGAAGAAGTGCTTGGCGATAATGGCGGCCAGAGAGCCATACAGATAGAAGTCGTACCACTCGAACACGGTGCCCAGGGAGGAGGCGAAAATGACCTTGCGCTCTTCCCGGGTGATACCGCGGTTGGGCGCGCTGCCCGCCGATGTATTGTCGATTGCCGCCATGAGTCATCTCCGTCTTGATGTAGGCCGGAGTAGCTCACTACCATTTACCGCACCCTGGCCCCGGGGCTGATGTCTTCGGATTACGGGTTGCACGAATCTCAAAGCAGGCCAATGGCCTCTAGCGTCACTGAAGGTACTGTGAAGCATAATCATTTTTGCGTAGATATCAATTTGCCATCCCTTTTGATTCCAGGCTGACAATCGATACCCCCAGGCCACCCGTGATGGCAGGCACAATCGTGCCTGTAATCACGGGCCTCAGGTACGCCTTCGCTTACTGATCTTGCATGAGCAGTGCTTTGGCCAACTCTTCATCGCTGGCCTTGAGGCCTGGATGATCCTGGCGAATCTGCATGAGTTGCGACTCCACATACGCCCCTCGGATTGCTCCTCCACTGGCGACGAAACTGGCGAGGTCTTCGCTCACGGGCGTCACAAGTTTGTCGTCTTTGAATGTTGAGTACAGCGAAGCGGAAACCCCTGCCGAAGTGGCGACATCTTTCGCATCCACGTCGGCCATGGCAGAACTCACGGGCAGACAAAACACGAGTGCGGGTATGAGCAATATGCGGCGCATGGTGTGTCCTCCAAAAGCATGTAGCTTAAATTTTTAACCACATTCTTTTATGATAGTTCGCTTGCGTCAGGAGTTCCCTTATTAATAGAAGAGCGTGGGATAATGTCGTCGAACATCCGGCAAGACTTGCCCGTTGCCGACTATCTTGCGGTCAACGCCGATGGCGAAATACGCGTTGACGGTCAACTCGGGGCGGGCGCCTAATGCTCCCTCAGGACATAGATCGTTGGATTTCGGCCATGACTCGTCATGTCGGTTTTCTGGTCTACCCGGACTTCGTGCTGCTCGATCTTAGCGGGCCGCTGGAAGTTTTCTCAAACGCCAATCAGCTGGCATCTGGTCACTATCAGCTCACTGTCACTTCGCTGGACGGGGGCGTGGTGCAAAGTGCGTGCGGGCTTGCCGTCGTTACCGAGGCGTTGGTGCCCAGGTCATTCGATACCTTCATCGTAGTCGGTGCGCCGAAACCCCCGCAGGGCGAGTGTGTTGCTGAATTGGCCGCAATCATTCGTGATATTTCCCGGCGCTCGCGCAGGACCGCAAGCGTGTGCACCGGTGCGTTCCTGTTGGCTGCCAGCGGCCTGCTCGATGGGCGCTCGGCGACCACCCACTGGTATTACGCGCAGCAATTGCAGATGCGCTACCCAGCGGTGTGTGTGGACGGCGACCACATGTGGACCGAGGACGACAACTTGTGGACCTCGGCGGGCATGTCGGCCGGCATCGACATGAGCCTGGCCATGATCGAGCAGGACCTGGGCAAAGAACTTGCGCGAGCCGTTGCGCGCATGTTGGTGGTGTATTTCCGAAGGCCTGGCGGTCAGTACCAGTTTTCATCGCTGGTGGATTTCGACCCGGGGGCGGATCGCATTCGGGCGACATTAAGTTTTGCGCGTGAACACTTGGGCGAAAACCTTTCGGTCGAACGCTTGGCGCAGGTCGCCAATCTCAGTGTTCGCCAGTTCGGCCGGGCATTTGCATCGTCGACAGGGGTGACGCCAGCGCGCGCGGTGGAACGCCTGCGTGTGGAAGCCGCACGACCGCTGGTGGAAGCCGGCTGGCAGACGCTCGAGGAGGTCGCGCGCCTGAACGGCTTCATCAACACCGGCCGCATGCATCAAAGCTTCCTGCGGGTCGTTGGGCGTAGCCCGCTGGAGCTGCGGCGCAGTGCTCGCACAGAAGAACTCGTGCGGCACGAACGCCAATCACCCCTGAAATTGACTAACTGAATTAACCACACAGGCCACTAGTAATGGTTGAAGAAGTTTTCAATGGCTGCCGGCAGCAGGAAAGAGAAGGCGCCTGGCTTGGCTTCCCACACCAGGTTTTTGCCGTCTGCAGTGATATTGATCGGCACGGAAACGATTTGTTTGTCGTCGCGGTTTATTTCGGCAACGCCCTTGTACGTGTTCTTATCCAGGCTGATTGCCTTAACGGATATCACAGTCAGCCGGTATTTTTTAAAGTCTTGATCCGTGTCGAACTTCTGTTGCATGGAGGCCTTGGTTTGCTCTCCTATTTGCTCGGGTGTGGGGCTGCACCCGGCAAGGGCAATCGCAAACATCAACGCGCAGAGCGGGCGTGTAAAGCATTGGGCTAGTGCCTTGATACCCATTGTTGGAAAGTCCTCTTGGCTTCGGTACTACGCTTGGATGGTCAAGCGCGCAAACGACAAGCCCGACGCTTGGGTCGGGCTTGGACACGCTATGAATTCGTTCAGTCAATCGTGCTTATGTTTGTGCTTGTGTTTATGTTTACCGTTGTATTTCCTGCTGCCTGAGTGGTGATCGTCATCATCATCGTCGGCGACCGTATTGCCCAGTGCACCACCCGCCGCGCCGCCAAGGCCTGCGCCAATGGTGGAGCCTGTTGCGCCCCCCATCTTGTTGCCTATCACTGAACCGCCCGCAGAGCCCAAGCCGCCACCGATAGCGGCTTCGGTTCTATTGCCTTTTGGCGCACCGACCGCGCTGCCTGCGGCGCCGCCTACACCCGCGCCAATTGCAGCACCTGTGCTGCCACCGATCTGCTGGCCGACGATGTTACCCAATGCACCGCCCAGGCCTCCGCCAACGGCTGCGGTTCCATCTCCTGCGGCCATTGCCCCTTGTGCGAGCAAAATGCCAAGAGCGAAAGTAGGTAGCGTTAACCGCATAGTGCGAACCTCAGTAGGGAATTCAGGTGTTGGTGCTCCCAAGCGATTGGGGTCGACATTATAGACGCGCACCTGTGCTTAAAGTTCTACCGGTGGCTCTGGCCATGGCTGCGGCGGATGTAACAGTTTGTGCATCACGACTGTTGCAAATGTACCCCCGGCCTCGTATTTAAAGGAGTAAACCGAGTGCAGGGCTGAACATTTTCGCCCCGACACTGAGCAACTCCGACACCACGCCTTTTGCTACTTCCTCGCTTCCGCTTTTAGTGGCCTGGGCCAGATGCTCGCCAAGGCTTGCTCGGGTATTCAAACTTGCCGGAACATGCTTCAGCACTTCCAGGCCCTTGGCCGACAGCACGGCATTGTCGATACGGGTATAGGGTTTTACCTCGCCAACAAGGTAGCCGGTGTTGCACAACCATTGGACGGTGGCGATGAAGAACTCGGCCTCTTTGGAGGGTATTTCCAGGGAAGCAGCCTGAGCCGGTTTTTCGACGAAGTCTTCAACCCGCAAAGCAACGGGCACAGGGAACTCCAGGTAGAGCGCCCCGAGGATTTTGCCGGTCAGCGCATCAAACTTTTCGATATTCGAGACAGCCATGTCCTAATGCTCCAGGGTGAAAGGCAACAGTATGGCCTTGCCAGTGCGCAGCCTGCTACTTGCCGTGGTTAATGGTCACGGTATAGATCGCGACTTGATCCAGGCCCCATTTTGCCATCTTCGGCTTGAACGCGATTTGGCATCGTTTGATTCCCGGGCACACGCATCACGCGGCTATTCTTTGAAAAGAGCGCAAAATGAGCTGTCGGGCAGCGAGTGCAAGCCCGTAGCGACTCGGCTCAGGCGCCGGAGGAGAGGTTGTGAAAGCATTCCCGCTCAGGCCTAGTGCCGCAACGCTGAACATGTTGCTGCAAGCGTGCCTGCCGCGTCGTGACGCTGTACCGCCGACCTTGACGGAAAAAGCCGTCATTCCCGGCATTGCCAATGCACGTTACCGGGTCGATCGCGACCTGACGCCCTACGTGGGCGATATTGTCGAGGCGGCCAGGCGTGAGGCCGCCGTCCTGGCCAGGGCGGGCAAGGCCACCGATATCCTGCCGCTGGCCAACATGCTGGCGGTGTCCGGAGGTGGCGATGCCGGGGCATTTGCTGCAGGGTTGCTGGTTGGCTGGAGCGAGCATGGCACCCGCCCGTCTTTCAAGGTCGTCTCGGGCATCAGCGCAGGTGCCCTGGTTGCCCCATTCGCCTACCTGGGGTCCGAATACGATGAGGTCATCCGCCGTGTCGTAACAGAAATCGGCCCCAAGGATGTGTTCCACCCGCGCAGCGTGCTGATGCGCCTGGCAAGCGACGGCATCGCTGACAGCAAGCCGCTCTCGCGGCTGATCACCAAGTACGTCACCGAACAGATCCTGGCCAAAATCGCAGACGAGCATGACAAGGGGCGAATCCTGTTGATCGGCACCACCGACCTTGACTCGTGCCGGCCGGTCACCTGGAACATGGGTGCTATTGCATCCAGCCAGGCGCCGGGGGCCTTGGACCTGTTTCGCAGCATCATGATCGCATCCATGAGTGTCCCCGGTGCCGTGTCGCCAGTGATGATCGATGTGGAAGTCGATGGCCAGCCATACCAGGAGATGCATGTGGACGGTGGCGTCATCAACCAGGTATTTCTTTACCCGCCCGGCAGTGTGCTGGCCATGAACAGGGTCGTTGGTGCGCCGTATCGGCGCGAGCGTAATTTTTATGTCATTCGCAATGGCCGCCTGGAGCCGGAATGGTCAGGCACCAAGCGCCGTACCTTGAGCATCGGTGGTCGTGCCATCAGTGCCTTGATTCAAACCCAGGGCATCAGCGACCTGATGCGCATCTACCGGATTGCGCAGCAGGATGGGGCGGATTTCAACTTGGCCTACATCGGTGCCGACTTCTGCTGCGCCCGCGTACAGAAGTTCGATGGCGAATACATGAAACGATTGTTCGATTACGCCTACCAACAAGGTGTCAAAGGCTACCCCTGGCGCAAGGCGCCACCGAGCGAGGTGGAGCAAAGGTAGGGGGATTCAATCCTTGCACTGGGCCAATACCACTTTGCAGGTGGTCGGCGTGCCCCCTGATCGGCCGGCATAGCGTATGCAATTATCCAGGGATTTCTTGCGGGCCATCTGCAGGCTGGAGCCCCAGGCCAATCCACCCTCGCCAACGGTCGGCAACGCCTTGGCGTAACAGGCCGAGCCCTGCGTGGGGGCTGCGGTGCGCGTGCGGGCTTGTTTGCTGGCGCACCCGGCCGCAAAAACGAGACTGATGGCCAGCAGTGATGGAACGACCAAAGACAGGCCGAGGTGGAGTGGTTTTGCGGTCATCCCATTCCCCTGATCAAGAGTTGTGCGGCGGGCGAGGTGGGGGTAGTAGTGCATTGAGAAGACTAGTTGGCTTTGCACGGCCCCTTAGATCACTTTGGCCAAGGTGGCTTGTGTATCGATACGCAGGTCGTAGTGGCGAGCCGGTGGCAAATGTCGTCTATGCTGATGGCGGGAAAAATCGCAGGAGTCAGCGCCGTGACTAAGAAACTCAACTGCCAGAAATGCAATCAAGATACGGTGGTAGAGCTGTGCTTCGAAGAGGATATCGACGCCCAAGTCTACAATTGCGAACACTGTGGCGGCCGCCATGTCGAGGTTGATACCCATGGCTTACATGGCGTGCAGGCCGTGAGCCGGTTTCGTCTGGACGAGGATGACTGAAACTTTGCTGACTTGGGCGCCGGAAAAAAAGCCGGCGCGAAGTGCGCGGGTTGCACGTCGAAGCCGGCCGGACTCTCAAAAACCGAGAAGCGCTCAGTGCTTCCAAGCACTGATAATCGGACGATAGCACTTTGCTATGGTTCGTGAAGCCGGCTACAACTAAGGTCTAATGCCGGCGGCTGCTCTCCAGCCGCCAACACGCAAAAACTGTCATTTCTGACAGTTTCGCTAATGACCTAATTCCCCTTATCGTTTCATGCACGATCAAGGAGCTGCCAATGGCTCGGTGACCGTTTCGCATGGAGAAAGATGGTATGGGCCAAACGGGGCACTTACTTAAGGCCGATGACCGCGTTGCGGTCGTTATCGCGAGCATGGCCGAGCGTATCGCTCTATCGACTCACCATTTTGATTTCAAGGCACTGCATATCATCACGGGTGAACCTTGGGATATATGGAACGCAGTCACACCCGTGCAGCCGCTGGAAAGTGAGATCGGTCCGATAACAACATCGGAAGCGGCTCACCACTTGATGATACTGGGGGCATGCGCCGCGGCCCTGCAACCCCATCAGGGTGAGCTTGCCTGTTTTTTGCCCGTGCAGGCGAAATGGGCTACGCATTGCCAATCCAAGGCATCAAGCCCTGTCGCCACCTTGACTGCGCGCGCACGGGTTGTCGGCCGCACGCCAAAGATTGTCGAGACAGAAACTGAAATACTTGCGGACAACGAAGTCATTGGCGGGCTTTGGGTCGCGTATCAGGTGTTCGCCGAGCCTGCCTTGCGCCAGGTTTTTTCCCGGTACCACGACGCTCAACCCGAGGCCAATGGGTTCCCGTTGCGAGTCGTTTTCGTCGGGCATAATGAATTGGTCGCCTGCAGTTCCGATTATTCCGTGGGGCAGGGGGGGCGGCTTGCAGGCTGTGGCCTGTGGTCGATTGCATCAATCCTGTATGGGCTGAGCCAGGCTATCGATCGTTTGCTCGAACATGAACGGGAGGGGCCGGTGCGCTACAACGTACTCTATGCGGATATACAGGCAGTGCGGTTGTTACCGGCCAACGAACAATTGTTTTTCTTTGCCAATCAATTGTCGCCGACCGATGACGAAGGCGTGTGCGACTTGAGCTGCAGTGTTACCCACAGCACAGGTGTCGTGGCGATTTTCAGGGCTGTCCTGCAGATCCACTGAAGCAGGACGGCCTTTTTTATCAAGGCGTTTGGGCAATGGCCAGACCGGCTCGCTGCAAGATTGCCCGGCAGCGTTGGGAAAGGTTGATGACATCCAGGTCTTTGCCGGCTTTGCGGTAGCGTTCGCGCAGGGCCTCAAGGGCGGCAATCGCCGAATGGTCTGCGAACGATAACTGCGCACAATCAAGGACGACATGCCGCGGGTCTTCGAGCGGATCGAACAGGGCCAGGAAGCGCGTAGTGGAGGCGAAGAACAGGGTGCCACGCAATGCATAGACCTTGCGTCCGGCGCTGTCGACCCGGCCTTGCGCATTGATTTCCCTGGCGTGCTGCCAGGCAAAGTTCAACGCGGTAATTACCACCCCGCACAGCACTGCAGTGGCCAGGTCCGTGAATACAGTGATCACGGTAACGGCGAAGATCACCAACGCATCGTTGCCGGGCACTTTGCCCAGCACGCGCAGCGAGCCCCAAGCGAAGGTCTGCTGGGCGACCACGAACATGACCCCCACCAGCGCCGCCAGCGGAATACGTTCGATCAGCGGTGACAGGAACAGAATGAACAGCAGGATCATCACCCCACTGGTCACCCCGGACAACCGCCCGCGGCCGCCAGAGCTCAGGTTGATCACGGTCTGCCCGATCATCGCGCACCCCCCCATGCCACCAAACACGCCGCAGACCATATTGGCCGCTCCCAGCGCCACGCATTCACGGTTGGGTTGGCCACGTGTTTCGGTGATTTCATCGGTGAGGTTGAAGGTCAACAGGGTTTCCAGCAGGCCGACCATGGCCATCAGCGCGGCATAGGGCAGGATGATACGCAGGGTTTCAAGGTTCAGCGGTACGTCCGGCCAATGCAGGCTCGGTAAGCCGCCGGCGATATGTGCCATGTCGCCCAGGGTGCGGGTAGGCAACTGCAGCGCCTGGCAAAGCAGGCCCACACCAACGATCGCCACCAGAGCCGGCGGTACGGCGCGAGTGAGGCGCGGCAGCAGGTAGACGATCATCATGGTCAAGGCCACCAGTACGCACATCAGCAGCATGGATGTGCCCGAAAGCCACTGCATGCCAGTACTGCTGGCCTGCTTGAAGTGCTCCAGCTGCGCCAGGGCGATAATGATCGCCAGCCCGTTGACGAAGCCGAGCATGACCGGGTGCGGCACCATGCGGATCAACTTACCCAGGCGCAGCAGGCCGAACAGCATCATCAATGCGCCGCCCAACAGCACGGTTGCCAGCAGGTACTGCACGCCGTGCTGCACCACCAGTGCAACGATGACCACGGCCATGGAGCCGGCGGCACCGGAAATCATCCCGGGGCGGCCGCCCAGTAGGGCCGTCAGCAAGCAGATGATAAAGGCACCGTACAAACCCATCAGCGGATTGAGTTGGGCCACCAGTGCAAACGCAATGCACTCCGGTACCAGGGCGAAGGAGGTGGTGAGACCTGCCAGGACGTTACTGCGGATTTCGGAAAGGCTCATTTTTTCCTGTTCAAGGCAAATGGACGCCGTGATGACATGGCCAAGGCAGTGTCATGGCGGGGGTCTTGGTTCGGATTTTGAAGGGGGCACGCGTGGGCCGGAAGCGGGAATTTTAAAAAATGACAGGGTGATTTGGCGAGGGATTTTGCCGATTTCGATTTTTTTTCAATTTTTTTTATTTAAATCAGCACTTTGCGAATTTTTGTGGCAGAATGCGCGCCACACCGAGAGTGAAAGGGTGATTAGCTCAGCCGGGAGAGCATC
>CAYVPI010000042.1:0-34490 GCA_964453495.1 uncultured Pseudomonas sp.
CGTCAGCGCCAATTAACCGAACCTCGCGTGCCGAGATATTCTCGTTGATCGGGGCCTTCGGTGCAGTTCGTTTATCTTGTCTCATTTCACGCTTAATAATAATTACTCCGAATCTTGGCGACCACGCCGGGAAACCGCTTGCGCGAGGAACTCGGCGAACTGGGCGACGGGCATCGAGCCCAGGTCAGCACCTTCACGAGTACGCACAGCGACAGTCTGCATCTCGACTTCCCGATCTCCGATAACCAAGAGATAAGGAACCTTGAGCAAAGTATGCTCGCGGATTTTAAAGCCGATCTTTTCATTTCTCAAGTCGGACTTGGCACGAAATCCGCTTTCAGTCAGATTTTTTTCTACTTCGCGAGCAAAATCTGCTTGTTTATCAGTGATATTCATGATCACTGCCTGAGTCGGCGCCAGCCACGCAGGGAACGCACCCTCGTAGTGCTCGATCAGGATACCCACAAAACGCTCGAACGAACCCAGGATCGCCCGGTGCAACATCACGGGGTGCTTGCGGCCGTTGTCTTCGGAGACGTATTCGGCGTCCAGGCGGATCGGCAGGTTAAAATCGAGCTGCAGTGTACCGCATTGCCAGACGCGGCCAAGACAATCTTTGAGCGAGAATTCGATTTTCGGACCGTAGAAGGCGCCCTCGCCCGGCTGCAAGTCGTACGGCAGGCCCGCGCTGTCGAGCGCTGCGGCCAATGCGCCTTCGGCGCGATCCCACAGCTCGTCGGAACCCACGCGTTTTTCCGGACGAGTGGACAGCTTCAGCTCGATGTCCTTGAAGCCGAAATCGGCGTAGACATCCAGGGTCAGCTTGATAAAGGCGGCCGACTCGGACTGCATCTGCTCTTCAGTACAGAAGATGTGCGCATCGTCCTGGGTGAAGGCACGCACGCGCATGATGCCGTGCAATGCACCCGATGGCTCGTTACGGTGGCATGCACCGAACTCGGCCAGGCGCATCGGCAGCTCGCGGTAGCTCTTCAGGCCTTGGTTGAACACCTGCACGTGGCACGGGCAGTTCATCGGCTTGATGGCGTAGTCGCGGTTTTCCGACTGCGTGGTAAACATGTTGTCGGCGTAGTTGGCCCAGTGCCCGGATTTCTCCCACAGGCTGCGGTCAACGACTTGTGGAGTTTTGATCTCCAGATAGCCGTTGTCGCGCTGAACCTTGCGCATGTACTGCTCGAGCACCTGGTACAGAGTCCAGCCGTTCGGGTGCCAGAACACCATGCCCGGCGACTCTTCCTGGGTGTGGAACAGGCCCAGGCGCTTGCCGATCTTGCGGTGATCGCGCTTTTCAGCTTCTTCGATGCGCTGGATGTAAGCCGCCAGCTGCTTCTTGTCTGCCCAAGCGGTGCCGTAAACGCGCTGCAACTGCTCGTTCTTGGCATCGCCGCGCCAGTAGGCACCGGACAGCTTGGTCAGCTTGAAGGATTTCAGGAAGCGGGTGTTCGGCACGTGCGGACCGCGGCACATGTCGACGTATTCTTCGTGATAGTACAGGCCCATGGCCTGCTCGTTCGGCATGTCTTCGACCAGGCGCAGCTTGTAGTCTTCGCCACGGGCCTTGAACACTTCGATCACTTCGGCGCGCGGAGTGACTTTCTTGATCACGTCGTAATCTTTCTCGATCAGCTGCTGCATGCGCTGTTCGATGGCGGCCAGGTCGTCCGGAGTGAAAGGACGTTCGAAGGCGATGTCGTAATAGAAGCCTTCGTCGATGACCGGACCGATGACCATCTTGGCGGTCGGGTACAGCTGCTTGACCGCATGGCCAACCAGGTGGGCGCAAGAGTGGCGAATGATCTCCAGCCCCTCTTCATCCTTTGGCGTAATGATTTGCAGCGTGGAATCGCTGTCGATGATGTCGCTGGCGTCGACCAGCTTGCCATTGACCTTGCCGGCCACGGTGGCCTTGGCCAGACCTGCACCAATGGATGCGGCGACCTCGGCTACGGAAACCGGGTGATCGAATGAACGTTGACTGCCGTCGGGAAGAGTAATAGTTGGCATGGCGCCTCCTCTCCTAGTGGTGACCCCTACCAAAGGTCACGTGGGTTGGGATGAGCCAGTACAAGATTCGAACCCGGCCGTTTAATACGCCTGCCTTACTGTGGCAGGAGCCATCAGGCCAACCGGGAAACGAACCAGAGTGACTGGATTAACACGAATTCGGGTGGTTTACCGACAGGCGCGGCCAAGTTGGGCCAGCAGACATGCCGGAGCCGGCCATCCTAGCACAGTTATACGGCCTGGGCCGCGCTGGCGCGGCAATCCTGGGCAATTTGCACGAAAAAAGGATGCCTGGTGAACTTGGCGGGTTTTTCCCCGCTCACATACTCAGAGGGTTCCACTCTTCAACTACCCGAACACAAGGAGTTACCGGTATGCGTTCCCAGCACCTTTTCGCTTTGGTCACAGCCTGCGCCCTGGCGCTGCCCTTGACCGCCCAGGCTGAATGGCCTGCTGACGAGAAAGCCAAATACATGGATGCGTGCGAGACGGCAGCGATGAATAACAAAGTGAGCAAATCGGTGGCGACTCAGCACTGTGAATGCAGTGCCGGCGTCATCGACAAGAAATTCACCAAGGACGAGGTTGCCGAACTCAACAGCGGCGGCCCGCGGGTCGCCCTGCAAAACCGCTTGATCAGCGAAGTACAGAAGGCGTGCGGCACGGCAAAATGAGCGTAAACTGACCAGGACCGGTGTGCTTTCAGGCCGCCACGGGCTCAAAAAAGGCCGCTTCATCTGATTTACGTAGATTTCGCAGCTTTTTTTTAGCTCATGTCATTTGGCCTCTTCCCCAGCAAAACCGGGGGTCAGAGGGAAAATCAACGGTCCCACGCCAACAAATGTTTCGCAACAGATGCATCTAATAAGGTTCTCGAGCGAACATTTAGACTATGATGTCTGCGTGTGCCCAGTTGGCCTGAGCAGCACAGCACTACTGAATTATTATGTTTCTTGGAGATACACCATGTCTAATCGCCAAACCGGCACCGTAAAATGGTTCAACGATGAGAAAGGCTTCGGCTTCATCACTCCTCAAGGTGGCGGTGACGACCTGTTCGTACACTTCAAAGCTATCGAATCCGACGGTTTCAAAAGCCTGAAAGAAGGCCAGACCGTTTCGTTCGTAGCAGAGAAAGGCCAAAAGGGCATGCAAGCTGCTCAAGTTCGTCCGGAGTAATTCTCCCCGAACGAAAAAAACCCGTCCTTGAGACGGGTTTTTTTATGCCTGCGATTCAGCCGCAGTTGACGCGAGTGACCACTCCCTGGTCATTGGCATTGAGGTTCAGGCGCTCGGAACGGTATTCCAGGGTGACCATGTCGTGGGGCTTGAGAATACGCGCCACTTGCGCACCGGAACGGCTACGTGCCTGCTCCAGCAATGCCGCATCCGCCTGTTTGCCAATGGCGAAATCAGCGGCAGCTGCCTGGCAGCGACCGTCGGAGCTGACGGCCACCTCAGGCGCGTCGGGCGCGGAGCCCGATACAGCACAACCACCCAGCACCATTGCTGCCAGCGCAGCCCCCAGCATTGCACGCTTACGAAACATGAATCCTCCTTAGTGAAACTGCCCGCACGGCCTTACGCCACGGGCCTGCAAATTGCTGCAAGTCTGCCTGAGCCCTACCGCTGTAGGAAAAGCAAATCGTGACTGGATATTTACCAACTGACGTCAGTACACGTCTATGTAGTCCAAAGGCGGATTGGGATAGTTCTGCTGCAAGGCATTGTAAATCTGCTGCACCCACACATCGTCACTGGCCGCGATTGGCCCCACGCAACCCGAGCCCGCAGCCCAGGTTTCCAGTCGAAAGGACAAACCCTCGATGTCACGACCACCGACTACCGTTGAAATATAGGCAATACCCGCCCGCGTAACCCGCAATTGGTTGTGCACAGCCCCATCGGCCTGGGCAATCAACTGGCGTACGGCCTCGCGGGTGAACTGCGTAGAATCGTTCAGATCAATCTGCACGTCGGTTTCCAGGTGATAAATGACGTTTCAGTTTGCCACGACCGCCCTCTTATTCCTAAGTAGCCGTGTCAGAAAGCCGGCAAAATGGTTTACTGCCTCGTAGCAAACAGGCGCAATGCGTCATTGCCATGGCGCTATTACAATCGATTATCAGTTCACAGCAGGCATCGAGAATCCCATGTCCAGCCTTTCCATAGACGCCGACATCAAGGTCAGCCGGCCCGACGGGCACAGCGCCTACAGCCCCGGCACCCCCGAAGAACTGACCATCATTGCCA
Source organism: uncultured Pseudomonas sp. (assembly GCA_964453495.1). GTDB lineage: Bacteria > Pseudomonadota > Gammaproteobacteria > Pseudomonadales > Pseudomonadaceae > Aquipseudomonas. Next base: position 4,279 of record CAYVPI010000042.1, read on the forward strand.
TGGAGCTGCTATTCAAGGAGTTGGGATATGAAGCCGCTGTACAGTTCGTGGGCCAAGTGATGGAGCGCTACAGCAGCGAAGCCCAAAGTCACACCGAAGCCTGAACCAGCACTCAAACCGCCCCTGGTATTTCATTGAGATAGGGAATTGACGGCTGCGCACCGGCTCGAGTGACCGACAGCGCGGCTGCCGCCTGCCCGAAGGCGATAGCCTGGCGTGCGCTTTTGCCGCGCACCAACGCGGCGGCAAAGGCGCCGACGAATGTATCTCCAGCCGCCGTCGCATCCACAGCCTGCACAGCAGCGGCAGGAAAGTGCGTGCAACCCTGGGCATCGGCCAACAACGCGCCGTGCTCGCCCAAGGTCAAGATGACCTTACCCGCATCCAACTCGAATAATCGCATTGCAGCGGCCTTGGCCGTTTTCAACGATTGCACCGCTAGCCCGCTCAAGGCGGCCGCCTCGCTCTCGTTGAGGATCAAGTAGTCGATCCAAGCGTACCAATCCGAAGGCAAAGGCCCTTGAGCCGGAGCGGGATTGAGAATGGTCGTCTTGCCCAGTTCGCGACAGCGTCGCAAGACATGCTCGACAGTGTTCTTCGGAACCTCCAGCTGGCAAATCACCACATCAGCCGCCAATAACAAACTGTCGAACTGCTGCACCACCTCCGGCGCCAATCTGTCATTGGCACCAGCAACGACCACGATTGCATTCTGGCTACCGGCATCGACCACGATCAGCGCAACACCACTGGACTGCCCCTCGATACTTGTCACCCCATGACAATCAACACCCTCCACCGCAAGTGCGGCGCGCAATCGCTCGCCATAGGCATCGCCCCCCACGCAGCCGATCATCGCCACCCTGCCCCCCAGTCGCACAGCGGCCACGGCCTGGTTGGCCCCCTTGCCCCCGGCAACCGTAGCAAATGATTCGCCAGCCAGTGTCTCGCCCGGGCGCGGCAAGCGCTCGGCGCGGGCCACCAAATCCATGTTCAAGCTGCCGACCACTACGATATTGGCGCGTATCGGCGTGCCATTGCCACGTTCAGCGGTAGTCATTGAATTGATCCGGGCGCGGCGCCGTCGATTCGCGCAGCACGATGCTTGGCGCCACGATTCGGCACTCGAATGCACCCAGGGGCTGGGCGATCCTGCGCAACAGCTGCTCGGCCGCCATCTCGCCCAACTGACGAATCGACTGGCCCACAGTGGTCAGGGCCGGATAGATGTACCGGCTCATTTGGATATCATCAAAACCTATCACCGACAATTCCGCCGGCACTCGAATGTTGCGCTCAGCGGCAGCGCGCAGCACGCCCATGCCGATCATGTCATTGGCCGCAAAAATGGCGGTGGGCCGATCCACTTCCAACAATTTCACTGCCGCCTCATAACCACCCGGGCTGGTGAAATCACTCTCGAGCACACGCTGCGCATCCACTTGCAAGCCCGCCTCGGCCAGCGCCCGACGGTACCCTGCCAGGCGCAATTGTCCAACGCTGGTATCGGCAGGGCCATTGATGCAAGCGATATCGCGATGACCCAGCTCGAGCAGATGCCGGGTCGCCAGGTACGCGCCCTGCTCATGATCGATGCGCACCAGATCGGCATCGACGCCTTCGAGCTCGCGATCGACGATAACCATGGGCGTGCGAACGGTGACAAGACTGCTGAGCAAGTCGGCCTGTTCACCTACAGAAGCCACGATCAGGCCGTCTATGCGCTTCTCCAGCAGCACCCGCAAATAGCTGCGTTGCTTCTGCGGGTCGTCGTCGGAGTTACACAGGATCACGCAATAGCCATTTCGCTCGCAGCCATCCTCGATGCCCCGGGCCAGCTCGGCAAAGTACGGGTTGATGCTGTTGGGCACCAACAGGCCAATGGTGGCCGTACTCCTGGCCTTGAGCGAACGCGCTACAGCACTGGGCACGTAGTCGAGTTCGGCGATCGCTTCTTCGACTTTCAACCTCACACGCTCACTGACCGGGCGAGTCTTGTTCAGCACATGGGAAACCGTGGTATAGGAAATGCCCGCCAGTGCAGCTACATCTTTGATCGTTGCCATTGTTCAGGTCCGCCGACGCGCGCGTCGGCTGCGATAGGTATCAAGGATAACGGCGATGACAATCACCGCCCCGGTAATAATGCGTTTGGTCGGCTCGCTGGCGCCTATCTGGGCAAGCCCCGCAGCCAGTACGGAAATAATCAACACACCAAAAAACGTACTGATGACCGAGCCCCTCCCACCCATCAGGCTGGTGCCACCGATCACCACAGCAGCGATCACCTGCAATTCAAGGCCGGCGCCAGCGTTCGGGTCAGCCGCTTCCAGGCGCGATATCTGGAACAGCGCCGCCAGCCCGGCCAGCAGGCCCATGAGTGAGAAAACCAGGACTTTGTATGGCCTGGGGTCTATACCGGCCAGGCGCACCGCTTCTTCGTTGGTACCAATGCCGATCAGGTAGCGGCCGAACACCGTGCGCGTCAGCACGGCCTGGGCCAGGAATGTCACCAGCAAGGCTATGACGAACGACGGCGCGATACCGAACGCCAATGGCTCGGACAGCCAGGTAAAGGCATCGCCTATGTACGCCGTGCGTGAGTCAGTCAGTTGGTAAGCCATGCCCCGGGCCATTTCCAGCACGCCCAGCGAGACGATGAATGAGGGAATACGCCAAGCCACGGTGATGGCCCCGGTGAGGGAACCGACCAGTGCCGCGCAGCCCATCCCCAGCAACGCTGCCGGCACCACACTCCAACCCCAGCCCAGGATAGCCACGCTGACAGCCGATGCCGCCAAAGCCAGCACCGACCCCACCGACAGATCAATGCCACCGATAATCAGAACAAACGTCATGCCGACTGCCAGCACCATCAGGTCGGGGATCTGGTTGGCCAGGGTGCTGAAGGTGGCGTAGGACAAAAAGTGACTGCTCAGCAGTGAGAACAGCACGATCATCGCCAGCAAGGCACCGGCCAACCCAAGATAGCTGCCGAGGCCAGCGTACAAGGCCGTGCGTTTGCGCACCGATGGCACGGCTTCGGAAAACGCGGAGGTTTTCATAATGTATCCCTGTGCGCTGCCTTTTCGAGCAACGCATCGCGACGCTGGTAGCCGGCGAAGGCCGCCGCCAGCAATTGATCCTGGGTCCAGTTTGCGCGCGCGAAGGTATCGACAAGGCTTCCTGCCGAAAGCACACCGATGCGATCGCAGATCAGCATCAGTTCGCGCAAATCGCTGGAGACCACCACCAGCGCCTTGCCCTGGCGCGTCAACTCGCCCAGCAAGGTGTAGATTTCGTATTTGGCAGCCACATCGATGCCGCGGGTGGGCTCGTCGAACAGCAGTACCGAGCTATCACGCTCCAGCCAGCGGCTGATTACTACTTTCTGCTGATTGCCCCCGGAAAGTTCGCCCACCACCTGCCCGGAGCCGGAACTGTGGATGCGCATGACGTCAATCTGACGCTGGGCCAGGGCCTGCTCCGCCTGATCGTCGAGCACACCGGCACGGGAAATCGCCGACATGTTGCCCAGGGCAACATTGACCGCAATCGACTGGGTCAGCAGCAGCCCCTCACCCTTGCGGTCCTCGGTGATCAAAGCGATACCGTGACGCACAGCGTCGGCCGGGGAGCGGATGCTGACCGGCGCCAATGGCACACCCACTTCGATCGAGCCGTGGTCGGCCAGGTCCGCCCCGAAGATCAGGCGCAGCAGTTCCGTGCGCCCTGCCCCGACCAACCCGCAAATGCCAAATATTTCGCCTTGGCGCACCTGAAACGAAACATCGCGAACCTTGTCAGCCCGGCCGAGCTCCTTGACGGCCAGGACAGGCTCGCCAAGCTGCCGTGCACCCAGGTCAAACCCTTCGCCCACCGCCCGGCCGACCATCAGGCCGACCAATCGGGCACTGTCGTAACACGCCATGGGTTCGACGCACACCAGCCGACCATCGCGCAGCACCGCCACACGCTGGGCAACCCGGCCCAGCTCTTCCAGGCGATGGGAGATGTAGATGATCGCTACGCCCCGTTGGCGCAGGTGCTCTATCCGGGTAAAGAGCATTTCGACCTCGCGTGCCGTCAGCATCGCCGTCGGCTCGTCGAGAATCAGTACGTGACAATCGCCGATCAGGTTGCGTGCGATTTCAATCATCTGCTGGTGACCAATACCCAAGTCGCCCACCAGGGTATCGGGATCGACCCCATCCAGCCCGACCTGCGCCATGGCGTTCAGCGCCGCCTCGCGCAAGCGTTTATGCCTGATCCAGCCGCCGTTACTGGGCAGATTATTCAGGAACAGATTCTCGGCCACAGTAAGGGTTGGCAGCAGGTTCAGCTCCTGCATGACCATGCGCACGCCCAATGCCTCGGCACCGGCACGAGTACCTGGCCGGTACACCTGCCCGCGAAATTGCATGCTGCCTGCACTTGGCTGCTCCAGGCCTGCGATGATCTTCGAAAGCGTGCTCTTGCCAGCGCCGTTTTCGCCGGTCAGGGCCAGCACCTCACCGCGGTTGAGCACCAGGTCGATATCAGTCAGCACCGGTTGTGCGTAGGACTTGCCAATACCACTGACCGAAAGCACGGCAGTCGTAGCAGTCGCAGACATCAGGCTCTCCAAAGTCCCGCCATCAGGCAGGGCAACAGGTTGCTACTACTTGGTGATCAGCTCGACCGGGGTCTGGATCACGTTGTTGGCATCCACATTCACTGGCTCGTTCTTGAGCATCTCCAATGCAGCCTTGATACCAAACTCTGCCTGCCTGGCCGCGTATTGATCGGCAGTGGCCAGCACCCGACCGTCCTGCAACATCGGCTTGATGGCATTGATGTTGTCGTAGCCCACGACTTCTACCTTGCCCACCTTACCGGCGGCCCGCACAGCGGCGACGGCACCCAGGGCCATACTGTCATTTCCCGCCAGCAGTGCCTTGAGGTCAGGGTATTCATTGAGCATCGCCGCAGCCACGGCATTGCCTTTGTCGATTTCCCAGTTACCGGACTGCACCGACACCACCGTCATCCGGGCCGCCTCCATCGCATCCTTGAACCCCAGGGTGCGTTGTTGAGCATTGGTGGTGGTCGGCACACCTTCGATGATGCCGACTTTGTCGCCCGGCATTAGCTTACTTGCCAGGTAATCACCGACCTGCCGCGCGCCCTTGCGGTTGTCCGGCCCCACGAACGGAACGCTGATGCCCTTGTTCTTGAGTACGTCGGGGTCGAGCTGATTGTCGATATTGACGACCTTGATACCGGCGTCCATGGCTCTCCTGATCACCGGCACCAACGCCTTCGAATCGGCCGGCGCAATGACCAGTGCATTCACCTTGGCGACGATCATTTGTTCGACGATGCGAATCTGACTTCCGGTATCGGACTCATCCTTGATCCCATTGGAAACAAGGTCGAAATCGGCGGGGTGCGATTGCTGGTACGCCTTGGCCCCATCTTCCATGGTCAGGAAGAATTCGTTGGCGAGGGACTTCATGACCAGGGCAACTTTGGGCTTTTCGGTGGCCTGGACAGCACCGGCAATTAACGACAAGGTGGCGGCCGCCAGGATGGCGCCAGCAAGCAGGCGAGGAGATTGCTTCATGGGTAGACTCCTTTTCTTATGATTATTCGTGCCGCAATGCCGTAACCCGGGCGGGTAAAAGAGCCGATATCGGCTGCGCAAACGTTTGCGATACGGAACTATGCGAATGCTGCGAGGGATTGTCAATCAAACTCGCAGCTAGCTACCCTACTAGCCTGAGCCTAGGAAGTCCGTAAGACCATGCCGAAATCTCACGTGAGAAACTCGACGCGTGCTTGTAATCCACCTCAGATTCCGGCCCAGGCAGCCCATAAGCCTAGACCAGTCCTGAAAATCAATTCAATGTTTATCAAGGAGTTATTTCAAACAGTTGAACGCTTTTGAGAGCCCTGGCGCCTTGCTGAAAAATCCTGCCCCCAGCACCCCCACTGCTCATGGCAACGCGGCCGACCCCCTCTCGTAGAGCGGGTCGGCACGCGCTCATTCAGTCTTCGCCCTTGACGCTGGCCACTTCTTCAACCTTGATCTTGATGTGCTTGCCGGAAATATCGGTGAACTCGATGAACCCCGGCGGCTGCGTCGCAGTGGGAGTATCTTCGGTCACATACTGCGTGCCGTTCTGCAACGTCACCACCGTCGGCGACGAACAACCGGCCAAAGCTGTCAACGCAACTGCCAACCACGCAAGCCCTAACGTTCTTCCGTTCATGTCAGCCCCTCTTCTCAATTGAACAGCGCATCCACTAGCGTAGTGGCGATTCAAGTAATGCGTACGCTCGCACCACCACCCACTCATCACTAGACCGCCAAAAACTGCAGCAAGCGGCCGACCGTTAAAAAATTTCGCCAAAAACCCATCAAATCGAACAACAACTGTCAGAAGCGCACCTCAACTCGCGAGTTGTTGCGATTTTGCCTACAGTGAAATACTGTATGTGCGTACAGCTAAAACAAGGAATGCTTTGTGCCAACTACATCTGCAGCACCGAACCCCGCCAGCAGCTACGAGCTACTGGGCCTGCGTATCCAGAAGATCATCAATGCCCCCACTGCGCAAAAATCCAGGAGCGCCCTGATTTTTCGCCTGGAGCACGAAAGCCCCGGAGACTGGGAAACCCTGCTCGAGGAGATCGCCGAAAACGACAATGTAACCCTTGCCCATCGCGACGATGGCGGCGTGCAGTTGTTCTGGGTCGTACCGAAGGAAGATTGAACGAATGAGGGTTCGTGGTTTTGCAGTACTCGTTCTATTTCTCGCACTCAACGCCCAGGCCGACGCACCGCGCACGTTCAACGAGGCCAAGAAGGTCGCCTGGAAGTTGTATGCACCACAGTCGACAGAGTTCTACTGCGGCTGCAAATACAACGGCAACCGGGTAGATCTCAAGGCGTGCGGTTATGTCCCGCGCAAGAACGCCAACCGTGCGGCGCGCATCGAATGGGAGCATATCGTCCCAGCCTGGCACATCGGCCATCAACGCCAGTGTTGGCAGGATGGCGGGCGCAAGAATTGCTCACGCAACGATCAGGTCTACCAGCGCGCCGAAGCCGACTTGCACAACCTGGTGCCGAGCATTGGCGAGGTTAACGGCGACCGCAGCAACTTCAGTTTCGGCTGGCTGCCCGAGCAATCGGGGCAGTATGGTTCGTGCTTGACCCAAGTGGATTTCAAGGCCAAGAAAGTCATGCCACGCCCCTCGATTCGGGGCATGATCGCCCGCACCTACTTCTACATGAGCAAGCAGTACAACCTGCTGTCCAAACAGGACCGGCAGCTTTACCAGGCCTGGGACAAAACCTATCCAGCCCAGGAATGGGAGCGCCAGCGTAACCAGAGGGTTGCCTGCGTCATGGGGCACGGCAATGACTTCGTCGGCCCGGTCAACCTCAACGCCTGCACGGACCTGCAGCGTCAGGTACGGGCCAGCAGGTAATCGGCGGCACGCCGGTAGCGCGCCAACCGCGCCAGGTCTTCCGGACCGGGCGCGGCCAGGCGGCTAAGGTCACTGTTATCTGCGATGTCGGCGAGCTTGACCGCTTTGGCCAAGGGGTCGTCAGCCAGCCTTTCGACAAAGGCCTGGTAGCTCTCCCCGGGGCGCCGACTCAAGGCCGCTACCGCCGCCAGAATTTTCAAGGGGAAACCTTCTCGCGCGAGATCAGCCAGGGTCAACGGCGAATCCTCGAGCACGTCGTGCAGCACCGCGACAATCCGTTGCTCGATGGTCTCAACCCGCAACATCACCCGCAACGGATGCAATATATACGCGGCACCACCCTTGTCGCGCTGCCCCTCATGGGCTCTGGCTGCAACTACTATTGCCCGCTCCAGTGTGGACATCCAGGCTGCTCCTCCTAATACGTCGCCCAAACCTGCGGGTTTGCCACAGGTTTCAAGGCATTCATCCCTGTCAAGAGCATAGCCTGAGTACGCTCACCTGCGCGCAAGACACTACTGTGGGTGCTTGACCACCACCGACTCAATGCCCTGGGAGGCCATCAGTTGCGCTTTCTTTTCTTCGGCCTCGGCCTTGCTGGCGAACGGACCGATCAGTACCTGTTGCACACCATCGCGCGTCTCGACCGTTGGGATAAAACCGTGCTCGACCAGCCGCGCAGTCATGTCGGTGAGCGCGCCCATATTGCTACCTGAAACGATCTGCACATCCCAGCTACCGTTAGCCTGCGCGGCAGGGTCGTGCTCCCGGGCAACAGCCGGGCCGGCGCCGCAAAGGCTGCGAACCTCGGCGTTGCTGCCGTCCGGATCAAAAACGATTTTGAACTGGCCGTCGGTCTTTATTGCGGCATAGCTCTGATACCCCCCATACATACCCGCCGCATTCTTGCTCTTGACCTGGCCGCAGATGTTGCCCTGGTCCGTTGTCCGGACATTGGTGAATTTGGCCGTTTTCGGGTTTTCGAGCTTATCGGCCACCGCCTTGTGTGCGACCTCGACATCGCTGCCACAACCGGTCAACGCCAGCACCGCCATTACCACTGCCAATCTGCGCACACGCATGCCTCCAGGTTAGAAGGTCTGCATTTTATCATCGTGCGCCCTGAACTTTCTGTCGCAGATGCGTTTCACACACTTGAGTGGCCAAAAAAGAGAACACGCTCATGAAAATCCACCTGCTGGTAATGCTATTGGGCTGTGGCGGGACCTCCATGGCGTTTGCCCAGGCGTGCGAAGTCACTACGCGCGCCGTCAGCCACGATGTACCGGTGATCACGGCAAACAGCTGCTACGAATTCAAGGGCATGCCGGCCAATGCCATCGACTGGTCCTGCAGCAACCAGAGCAAGGACGCCCTGGCCACCGAGAAGGTCCAGGTGAAAAGCTGCAAGCCGGGCAACTTTGCTACTTGCCGGGCCACCTTGACCCAGGAGTCATTGGCCAATCCGCTTTCGACCAGCAAGGATCGCCAAACCGACCCGGTAAATATTCCAGACGCCGCCGAGGTCGTCACTTATTACTACGACGTGCGGAACCAATCCCAAGCGCGGATCGATTGCGAACAGGGTGGCGGGCGCTGGGAAACGCCGTGAAAACAGAAATATTTTTTCGAGCGCATTCAAACACCTGCAACACATTGTTGTCAGAAGTTGACGCGAGCGACTTACCCTCGCGCCAAGGAGATGACCGTGTTTGCACAGCTTTCGAAATTCAGCCTGGCGGCCTTGATCCTGACTTTGGCGGGGTGCTACCACCACCATGATTACGATGATGATGACGGATGGCGCGATCGAGATCATCGGCGCTCCCACGATCATCGCCGGCATGACCGGGATCGCGACGATTACCGAGGGCGGGACTATTATTACCGGTAGATGAATGCGGTGGCCGTGACGGCCTCGTCGCTGGCAATCGGAATGCCAGCGATGCAAACACCGCGGAATCTGAAAAAATGCAAAAAAAGGCGACCCTCTCGGATCGCCCTTTTCACACCGCCCAGCAGAGCGGATTTTGTTTGGTAGGCACGATTGGACTCGAACCAACGACCCCCACCATGTCAAGGTGGTGCTCTAACCAACTGAGCTACGTGCCTGCTGTGAGGCGGCATTCTACGGAATTTCATAGGGGTGTCAACTTCTTTTTTAAGCTAAGCCTATGAATCTGCGTATTTTTTATTGCATCTCAGGAATAGATTTTCACGACCATCTGGTGGTCGCAATTTTTCTAGGGTAGGATCTGCACATTCGTTAAAAATATTAAACAGAGGTTGCAGGATGGCGAACACTATCTACCCACAGTCGTATTACGCGGCATCGGCCAATGCCGTCCCCGAGCGCCCGGCATTGCAGGATGACGTTTACACCGACGTGTGCGTGATCGGTGCAGGCTACACTGGCCTCTCCAGCGCGCTGTTCCTGCTCGAGCACGGTTTCAAGGTAACGGTGCTTGAAGCGGCCAAAGTCGGTTTCGGCGCTTCCGGCCGCAACGGCGGCCAGATCGTCAACAGCTACAGCCGTGATATCGACGTGATCGAACGCACTGTCGGCCCCAAGCAGGCACAACTGCTCGGCCAGATGGCATTCGAGGGCGGTCGTATTATCCGTGAACGCGTTGCTAAATATAATATCCAGTGTGACCTTAAAGATGGTGGTGTTTTTGCTGCCATCACGCCCAAGCAGATGGGCCACCTGGAATCGCAAAAACGCCTCTGGGAGCGTTTCGGCCATACCCAACTGGAATTGATGGACCAGCGCCGCATTCGCGAAGTCGTGGCGTCGGACCAGTACGTGGGCGGCATGCTCGACATGAGCGGTGGTCACATTCACCCCCTGAACCTGGCATTAGGCGAGGCAGCGGCGGTTGAATCGCTCGGCGGTACCATTTACGAGCAGTCCCCAGCGACCCGTATCGATCGCGGCGCCAGCCCGGTCGTGCATACCCCACAAGGTAAAGTCCACGCCAAGTTCGTGATCGTTGCCGGCAACGCCTACCTGGGCAACCTGGTACCGGAACTGGCCTCCAAGTCGATGCCATGCGGCACGCAAGTGATCACCACCGAACCGCTCGGTGACGAACTGGCTCGCACGTTGCTGCCCCAGGACTACTGCGTTGAAGACTGCAACTACCTGCTCGACTACTACCGCCTGACCAGCGACAAGCGCCTGATCTTCGGTGGCGGCGTGGTCTACGGTGCACGCGACCCGGCGAACATCGAAGCGATCATTCGCCCGAAAATGCTCAAGGCATTCCCACAGCTCAAGAACGTGAAGGTCGACTACGCCTGGACCGGCAACTTCCTGCTGACCCTGTCGCGCCTGCCGCAAGTTGGCCGCCTGGGCGACAACATCTATTACTCGCAAGGTTGCAGCGGCCACGGCGTAACCTACACCCACCTGGCAGGCAAGGTGCTGGCCGAGGCTCTGCGCGGCCAGGCCGAACGCTTCGATGCCTTCGCCGACTTGCCGCACTACCCGTTCCCGGGTGGCCAGTTGCTGCGTACGCCGTTCACGGCAATGGGTGCCTGGTATTACAGCCTGCGCGACCGCCTGGGCGTTTGATTATAAGCGCCGCGCGGGAACACCCCCCGCGCGGCACTCTGGATTTTCCTCTTTGCCACCGCGAAGATGCACCGCCAGGGCCGCCCGGCCCTTCGGCACTTGTCTGGCTCCCCCCTCCCCGCTGTTGCCTTGCGCTATTGTCTTTTCTACCCGCCGAAACACTGCCGATTTAACGTGATGGCGTTATAGCGGTTTTTTTTGCCTGCCTGGTACTTGAGATTACTTCTCGCTAACAGCCCGAATGGCTAGAATGCGCATAACCAGGGAGAGTCAATGACCGAACCGAGACGTTCAATAGCCCAATACGATGCCATCACCGATGCTGCGGCGCATTGGTGCATGCGGCTGCAGGAGGCCGATTGCACTGGCGTGGAACGCGAAGCCTTCAAGCAATGGCTCGAGGCCGATCCCCTGCATACTGTCGAATTCGAGGCCATGCACGAAACCTGGGCGCTCACCGGGCAGTTGCAGCCAACCTTGGCAGCTCCGACCATTGCACTGCCACCAACGCAACCGCGCAACTGGCGCAGTTTTGGCGTGGCAGTGGCAGTCGCCCTGGTGACATTGCCGGTGGCAGGTGCAATCGGTTGGAACCTCGGCCATATCCCCTCCTCCTGGCAACGTTTCGAAGCCGGCGACCAAGCCACAAAGGTGACCCTGGCAGATGGCAGCCAGGTTGAACTGAACATCGGAACCCAGTTGACCTTCGCCAACTACAAAGAGCAACGCCGGGTCACCCTTAAAAAGGGTGAAGCCTTTTTCGATGTCAGCCATTCGTCCAGCCACCCCTTCGTGGTGCGCGCAGCGGGTGGCCAGGTACGTGTCACCGGCACCCAGTTCAACGTGTGGATGTACGAAGATCAGGTGCGAGTGACCTTGTTGCGCGGTTCGGTGTTGGTCAGCAGCGATGCCTCACGCAACACCGGCTACCGCCTCGATCCCGGCATGCAGGCCAGCTATGCGCGTACCGACCCTGAACCCCACCTCAGCCAGATCCACGCCGGCGACCCCAGCCTGGCCTGGCGTGACGGCAAGCTGATGCTCAATGACTTGGCACTGGCCGACGCCCTGCCACTGATCAACCGCTACCTGCAAACGCCGGTGTTGCTTGCCGATGAACATGCCGGGGCCATTCGTATCGGAGGCATCTTCAACACCAAGGATGTGAATGGGCTGGTTCATTCCCTGCCCGAGGTGCTGCCGGTGTACCTGACACAGAACGGTCAGGGCAACCTGCTGATCAATTCGTTACCGCAACGAAAGACCAAATATTGACCCCAGGCTTCACCCCTTCGGCTTGGCCAATGCTATGCCAGCCGCGCCCAAGCGCTTGAGAATCTCGAACAGCAGGTCACTCTTGGTCACCGCAACGATACGGGGGCTGGCAACGTAGCCTGTGACCGTCAAGGTGATGCCGTCGGGTGTCAGTTGGCTGAACCTGACGAACGAGGCAGGCCGATCGAGGATGGCATCGTGCTCCTGATACACCGCAAGCAATAGTTCCTTGACCTGCTCAGGCTCGATATCCAGGGCGAACATCAGCTCCAGTGTCGCCACGCCTTGGGCACTGCCGCCCAAGGTCACATTGCGCAGGTTCTGCGAGATCAGCTGGGAATTGGGCACGATCACGATCGAGCGATCGGCCAGTTGTATTTCCGTGGCCCGCACATTAATACGGCGGATATCGCCTTCTACCCCGCTGATGCTCACCAGGTCGCCGACCTTTACCGGCCGCTCGGTGAGCAAGATGATCCCGGAGACGAAGTTCTTGACGATTTCCTGCAGGCCGAAGCCGATACCCACCGACAACGCACTGACAATCCAGGCCAGGCTGTTCCACTTGATACCCAGGATCGACAGGCTCAGCAGAATTACCACCACATAACCGATATTGCTGAACAAAGTGCTCAGCGATGCTCGCATACCGGGGTCCATTTCCGTCTTGGGCAGCAGTTCACGGTCCAACCAGCGGCCCAGCGACCGTATCACGTAGACGCCGATCGCCATGGCCAGCAACGCATTGAGCAGGTGAGCCGGGATGATGTTCAGCTTACGCAGACCTTCGCCACCGAGAATCGCCAGGGTGGTATTGGCCAATTGCCCAAGCGTGCTGCCTACGCCCCCCACGAACAGGGCAATGACTGCCAGGAGCAACAACAGCGCACGGCTGGCACCCGACAGTACGATTGCAGTCTGCTCAAGGCGCTCGTCGCCAACGCCCACCAACTGCTTGAGCGCCTTGCCGCTTGAGCTTTTGGGTGAGAAGGCGTTGTCGCAGGCATCCTTGATCAATTGCGACAGCAAGTAAAAGCTCGCCAGCACGATAAACACCCACACCAGTTCATAGGTGAGGAAACGGGCCAGGGTGGTGTAACCAATCACAAGACAGACTGCCGCCAGGACAATCACGATTGTCGCGCCGATGTACAACAGCCCGGTCAGGGTGGTACGTCCCTCCGGCGCTTCTCCGCCCTGCGCCACCTCCCGCCGCACGTGGGCAGTGCGCAACAGCAATACACCGATAATCAGCGTGGCCGCCAAGGCCACCACACCCCGACCAAAAACAGCCACCGACGCACTCATGCCCATCAGATTGGTCACTTGCACCGCCGACCCCAGGACCATTAGCACCCCTGCCAATATCCGCGGATACGGTTTAATGGCCAATGCCACCGTATCGGCGATGGCCGGCAGGCGCCACGACGGTTGGCCAGTGGACAACAACGCACGGCTCAAGCCAGTGACCATTACGCAGGTAAAGGCTACCCGCTCCACTTCATCGATGTAATCGAGCAACACCACCGGCAGTGGGGAGGGCCTGGCCAGCACATGGAAAACCAGCTGCAAGGCAAACACCGTTGTCAGGACCGTGGCCAATGTCACGGTGATCGCCAGCGAACTGCGCCGCAACCGCCCTTCGGGTAGCCAGTGAATGCAACACCAGGTCAGTACCCGTTCGGCCAGCCGACGCCCCAGCGTCCACAGCAACAGAGCCGACAACAGCAACCCCACCGTGCCTGCCCGCAGTTCCGGCTGCCAGGTCGCGCGCAAGATCTGTCCGAAGTGGGACAAAAATTCCGCAAGGCGGTGCCGGTCTTCTTGCAAAGGATGGATCAAGGGCTCCCAGAAGCTGACACCGAGAATGCTCGCGCTGCGCTGGGTCAGTTCGGCCTCCAGCTGGTTACGACGGATGCTGGCCAATTGCAGGGTCAGGTTTCCCGCGCCGGTCTTGATGGCATCCAATGCCTTCAAGTCCGCATCCAGCTGGGCCTTACGCCCGCTGACCTGGGCCCGCTGCAGTGCAATTGCCTCCTCTTCCGGCGCTGCCCCGGCTGCAGGCGCTGGGCCCAGCACCTCCAGTTGGGCCTGTAACTGGGTCTGTTCAGGCAGTAGCAAGGCAACTTTGGTATTGACGTCCCTGATCAGCTGCTGAAGTACGTCCTGCAGCCCGATCAGCTGGTTATAGTTGCTGGTAACTGAAACCTGTTGTTTGGTGCTGTCGAGCCGGGCCTGCAAACCGTGCAGATCACTTGCCGGCAGCGAGGCGCTTTCATAGTTGGGTAGCGGTAACGGTCCGTTGGCAGCCCAGGGCAGCCCAGGGCTCAGTGCGAGCAGCAGGCACAGGATGCGCAAGGTGATCTGCAAGGCATTACACATAGGAGGAACCCCACGCTGTGTGGTATTGCCTGGTGGCCGCGCGCAGCGCCTGCACGTTGGTCCGAGGTTTAAGAATAGACGCAATGCTGGCGAGCAATGGGCGCGGCAAGCTGTGTAGGTCCGCCCCCCCGGCGGCCCAAAGGTGACTACCCGTGCCTGCTACGTTAGGGTGGTTGCGCCTGCCCCGGAGAATCGCCCATGAGCGAAACATTGCGCTGCATACTGCGACGAAGCCTGGCCGTTTACTTGCTACTGAGCCTGTGTGCCTGCAGCCTGCTGCCGCACCGCGACCCGGTAAACATATCGGTCACCGGTTTCGAGCCCCTGCCCGGCCAGGATATGGAGTTACGCTTGGCAGTCAAACTGCGGGTACAGAACCCCAATGAAAACGCAATCGATTACAACGGCGTCGCCGTCGACCTACGGGTCAACGACCGGCCGCTGGCCACAGGCGTCAGCGACCAGGCAGGTCGCATCGAACGCTTCGGCGAGGCCGTACTGGTGGTACCCATGAGCGTGTCGGCGCTTTCCGTGTTGCGCCAGGGCATGGTCCTGGGCCGCACGCAAAGCCTCAACGGCCTGCCTTATGAACTGCGCGGCAAACTGGCCGGCGGCCTGTTCGGCACCGTGCGTTTCAATGAGCAAGGAATTCTGGAGCTGCCAGAGCCGCTCAGGTAAACCGCACTCCGGGCCTGGCCAGCTCATCCGAGCTGTGGCAGGCGCACATGCGCCATGTGGCGGCCCCAAAGTGCGCGAAGCGATCAACGTCTGCTTTGCCTGAGCCTTACTTGGCCGCAGCCATCAGGCGATTGACTTCGCTGCGAACCATGTTGGCGTACTCCGGCGGCGACATGCCATCGAGCTCCGAACGCACCCATTCGGCCCATTTGCCCTTGCGCTTGGATTTTTCACCAATCAAGCGAGCCGCTTCACCCTTGGCTTTGCCAAGGTTGGTTTGCCACAGTTCGAATAGGCGCGACTTCTCGTCTTCGATCAACGCGCGCTCGGCGAGAGTCTTGTTGGCCAGATTGAAGCTCATTGAAAATTCCTACCCGCGTGAAAATGGGCGCTATCTTACACTGTACTAAGACATTTCTCAGAACACTGCAATCTTGGCGCCGCTGCAACTTTCTTCCCCCCCAGGCATCCATTGTTTAACTCGCCACAATCACCAGGAGCACGCAATGGCCCGTAAAACTGCTGCGCAAACCCTCAATGATCAAATCAAGGATCAAGCCTTCAGCGAACTGCAGACCCTGATCGAAGATTCGGAAAAGTTGCTCAAGGACAGTGCCAGCCTGGTTGGCGAAGAAGGCGAAACCTTGCGCGAGCAGGTTGGCATCAAGCTCAAGCAGGCCCGCGAGGCCGTTACCGGAGTGCGGGCGCGTACCCAACCGGTGGTGGATGCAACCCAGGATTACATAGGCGGTCATCCGTGGCAGACCGTAGCCATCTCGGCAGGGTTCGGGCTGGTGGTGGGGTTATTGTTGGGACGGCGATCGTAATATTATTTTTCGCTCCGCTGCCCCGCACGCAGCCTGACATCAGGCTGCGTGCGGCTGGCATGCCTATCCCAATGCCAATGCCCGCAACTTCGCCAATTCCTCGCGCGGCATGCTGATCCCTTCGCGCTCGGCCCTCGACCTTTCCTTGTAACGCCGATCCCCGGACAACCGCGTCTGCCCTGCTGCATGCATCTGCTCTACCAATTCACGGCTGCGAACGGCGAAGCCTTTGCCGGTTTCGCCCTTGCTCGGATCGATAACAACGATCAACTGCCCGGTCCACGGCGTTTGCGCACCAGGATGCTGGCTCCAGTTGAACTCAAAAGAAAAGTTGCCTCCGGTCAGCGCTGCTGCCAGCAGTTCGACCATCATCGACAATGCCGACCCTTTATGCCCGCCAAACGGTAACAGGGCGCCGCCATCGAGGATCGCCTTGGGGTCGTCAGTCGGCTGGCCGTACCGGTCCACGCCTGTACCCGGCGGCACCTTCACGCCTTTGCGTGCAGCGATCTGCACATCACCGTGGGCCAACGCACTGGTGGCCATATCGAAAACCAGCGGCTCGTTGCCTTCGCACGGAGCGGCGAAAGCAATCGGGTTGGTACCGAACAGCGGCCGTTGCCCGCCATGGGGCACCACGCACGTCATGCTGTTGACAACGCTCAAGGCCACCAACCCTTCGCGGGCAAAGGGTTCGACGTCAGGCCAAAGGGCGGCGAAGTGATGGGAACTGCGAATGGCCAGAATGGCGATGCCGGCTTCCCGGGCCTTCGCCACCAACAGCGGGCGCGCTGCCGCCAACGCCGGCTGGGCAAAGCCGTTTTGCGCATCGACCCGAACAAAGCCCGGGGCTACGTCCTCGACCACTGGCTCGGCGTGACCGTCAACCCAACCACTGGCCAGCGTGGACAGGTAACCGGGAATTCGAAAGGTGCCATGGCTGTGGGCGCCGTCGCGCTGGGCGGTGGCACAGTTGTGCGCCAGTACCTGGGCGACGGCTTCGCTGGTGCCATGGTGCAAGAATATCTGCCGCAGCAGTTCCACCAGCTCTGTGAAGGTGATGGTTTCACTTGAGCCATCCTCGACAGCTTGTACGGGTGCGGACATCTGAAGCTCCATTGTTTGATTTGTTCGCGGGCAACAGTTTCTTACGCCTCGATTAACCCTGCTGGCCCAGCGCACTGTCAAGCCCTGTCACCGAAGCAAAAAAGTGCACACAAAAACGTCACCTATTGTGACCTTCTTGTGCACAACCGTAGCATCACCGCGAACTAATGCGCACCGCATTGGTGCGCATCATAAATTTTCAAACAAGAAATTCTGATCAAACGATCAATTTTTTAATCATATAAATCAATAAATTAAAAGAAATACTAGGAAAAACAAACCAAAAATCTCAAAAAATCAGAAGAAACCTGGCATAGAACTGGCTTTAGTGAACACAGTTTTTGTATACAACTTATGCACACAACAAAAACCAGGAGCCAGCCTGCATGCCAAGCCAAAGTCCCGCTTCATCGATTGCCCTGGAGGTGCCTATTGCGGCACCGCGCACCTCAACAGCAAATGCGGCCATGGCCTTGAGCCCCCGTTTGCACAATCACGACCTGGCACCCACCCAGGCCGAGGGCCGTCGCTGGGGCTACTACAGCCTGTTTGCCCTGTGGACCAACGACGTCCATAACATCGCCAACTACTCCTTCGCTATCGGCTTGTATGCCTTGGGCCTGGGCGGTTGGCAAATCGTATTGTCCCTGGCAATCGGTGCACTGCTGGTGTACCTGTTCATGAACCTTTCCGGCTACATGGGACAGAAGACCGGCGTGCCATTCCCGGTGATGAGCCGCATAAGCTTCGGCATTCATGGTGCGCAAATTCCGGCGCTGATCCGCGCGATCATCGCCATTGCCTGGTTCGGCATCCAGACCTACCTGGCCTCGGTAGTGCTACGCGTGCTGCTGACCGCTATCGCCCCCAGCCTTGGGGCGTATGACCACAACGCCATACTCGGGCTATCGAGCCTGGGCTGGGTATGCTTCGTCAGTATCTGGCTGGTACAGCTGGTGATTCTTGCCTATGGCATGGAAATGGTGCGCCGCTATGAAGGCTTTGCCGGTCCAGTCATCCTGTTGACCGTGGCGAGCCTGGCAGCCTGGATGTATTTCAAGGTCGATGGGCAGATCGCCTGGTCGATCCGTGAACCACTCAGCGGCGCCGAGATGTGGCGCAACATCTTTGCTGGCGGCGCGCTGTGGCTGGCCATCTACGGCACCTTGATCCTCAATTTCTGCGACTTTGCCCGTTCCTCGCCGTGCCGCAAGACCATCCGCGTCGGCAACTTCTGGGGCCTGCCAGTCAACATCCTGGTGTTCGCCACCATCACCGTGCTGCTGTGCGGCGCGCAGTTCTCGATCGACGGGCGCATCATCGAAAGCCCCACCGACATCATTCGTTCGATCCCCAACACCTTTTTGCTGTGCCTGGGTTGCCTGGCGTTCCTGATTGTCACCGTGGCAGTGAACATCATGGCCAACTTCGTTGCACCGGCATTCGTGCTCAGCAACCTGGCGCCGCGGTACCTGAGCTTCCGTCGGGCCGGCATGATCAGCGCCGCCCTGGCGGTGTTGATCTTGCCCTGGAACCTCTACAACAGCCCGCTCGTTATCGTGTACTTCCTGTCCGGCCTGGGCGCCCTGCTCGGCCCATTGTACGGGGTGATCATGGTCGACTACTGGCTGGTGCGCAAAGGCCGGGTCAACGTGCCGCAGCTCTACACCGAAGATCCGCAAGGGGCCTACTACTACAGCCGAGGCGTGAACCTGCGGGCGGTCGCCGCGTTCATTCCCGCGGCAGTCATTGCCATCGTCCTGGCCCTGGTGCCGCACTTCGAACCGGTCTCGCCCTTCTCCTGGCTGTTCGGCGCCGCCATCGCCGGTTTCATCTATTTCGTTATCGCCGACCGGCGCCGGGCCTTTGTCGAGGTTGACGGCGAGTCGATCGCCGTGGCCAACGCCAGCCATTGATTCATGGCAGGGCCACGGTGGCCCTGCCTCACCCCATGAGGAGTTTGCATGCGTATTCTTGTCGTCAACGTCAACACCACCGAATCCATTACCCACGCCATCGCCGAGCAAGCTCGCCTGGTGGCGGCCCCCGGTACCGAAATCGTCGGCCTGACCCCACGTTTTGGCGCCGAGTCGGTTGAGGGCAATTTCGAGAGTTACCTGGCCGCCATCGCCGTGATGGACCGGGTGATGGCCTATGACCAGCCCTATGACGCGGTGATTCAGGCCGGCTACGGCGAACATGGCCGCGAGGGTTTGCAGGAGCTGCTGGATGTGCCGGTGGTAGACATCACTGAAGCCGCAGCCAGCCTGGCGATGCTGCTTGGCCACGCCTACTCGGTGGTTACCACCCTGGACCGTACTGTACCCCTGATCGAAGACCGGCTGAAGCTGGCCGGGCTGTATCAGCGTTGCGCATCCGTGAGAGCCAGCGGCCTGGCGGTGCTGGAGCTGGAGGAAGACCCGGGGCGTGCGGTCGAGGCCATCGTTGGCCAGGCTGTACTGGCCGTCAGCCAGGACAAGGCCGAGGTGATTTGCCTGGGTTGCGGTGGCATGGCCGGGCTTGACGAGCAGATTCGTCAGCGCACCGGTGTACCGGTGGTCGATGGTGTCACGGCTGCAGTCACCCTGGCCGAGTCACTGGTACGCCTGGGGCTTACGACCTCCAAGGTGCGCACCTATGCCAAACCTCGGCCCAAGCACATTGCCGGCTGGCCGGGGCAATGGATGCGGTGAATCCCTCCGGGTTTTGTTGAGTGCAAGATATTTTCGCGGGCAAGCCCGCTCCTACAAGAGCGGGCATGTGAGTGGCCAGTATCAATCCTTCTGATCGCGCAACACATCTCCGGTCTTGCCATCGATGCGAATCTCGAAATTGACCTTATCGCCCTTGTGCCCCTCGACTTCCCAGTAGCCGCTGTTGTCGGCCTCGACCTTGTGAATTTCAACGTACCCCTTGCCCCTGGCGATTTCGATCGCCTTGTCGATACTGATCCAGCCCGCACCGACATGGTCGGCCAGGGCCATGCCACTACCGAGCAAGGCTACGGTGGCGATCACGCTGGCAATGGTCTGTTTGATCATCCTGACTCTCCCTTCCAATGACTGAAAAATCCTGCAACTGAGGACTATAGCGCAAACCCTGCGTTGCGCAGGCCGACAACTTTTTTGCGCACCGGGCTGCAGATTTTCCGTGCTCGTTCGTCTTATTAGATGTGAGCACACATTGCTATCGGGAAAGTCCCTGAAAAGGAGAATTCGCATGTACAACCAGTCCGCAACGGTAAGCACCCAAGCCTTGTTACCCGTGCAGGCACCGCCCGCGCTTCAAGCTTTCGTGGCCGACCGGGGGGCCAACGAACAGATTCGCGAGCTGCTGCGCTGCTATGGGCTGCGTACCAGCCTTATCCGCCTGAAAGTGATCGATACATTACTGGTTGCCGCCAGGAATGGCCGTTCGATCGGGGTACGTGGTGTTCATGCCCACCTCGAGACCGTGTCTGTCGAGTTGTCATTTTTGAGCGTGCGCGAGGTACTCAAGCGCCTGTGCAGCGTGGGTGTGATTCGTTTGAACCCCGACAAATGCTACAGCCTCACCGCCGATGCCAAGGCCATCCTGGAACGGCGCTGACTCCCGAGCCTGCATACCTGCTCGCTGGCACGCATGCAGCGAGCGCAGGTTCAGGGCTTTACTTTTCGGCGCATGATCGCGTTCAGAACCACCACCACGATCGCCACGCCAATGGCGATGTACTGGAACAACTGCTCAGAGATCACACCTGCGTTCTGCAGATACGACAACCCCAGCATGATGCCCAGTACTGCCAGGGAAATCAGGATGGAGTATTTCAAACGCTCAGATTGGGTCATTTGTACAGCTTCCTTCGAAAAGCGATGGGTCATCCGACCAGTGCGCAACAGGCGAGCATCTTACAGTGCTGCGCCTGGCAAAGAACCCTTTCCGTCTGATCGCCAGCGGTGTCACCTGAAAACATGCTTGCTCCTGGCCCATGCACATTTGCATGGGAGGTAATTTATGTTGATACGTAGCCTGCCGGGGCTTGTCGCGCTGTTGAGTCACAGCCCTACTCTACCCTCATGAAGTTGCGCCGAAGGTCGTAGGGCAACAGGGTGGGCAGCCGCTGACCGCTATCTGTGTCTGGGTCGATTGGGGGTCTCTGCTTGAGAGCCAAAGACATTCCAGTGACGAATCGATGCAACAAGTCAGTTTGTGTGTTAACGCGCCCCTGCACGTAGTCCTCTACCTCAAGGTCTCGGTGAGCACCAAGAACGCTCGAGGGGGCCAGTGCCGGCAATAAAGGCCTGTAGGGCACAAATTCGTTTTCTGACTACTGTCTGCCGGACTGGTGCCTACTCGAAACCAGCTAAAAAGCTACTCACGCTAGTCCTGTTGCGATCTAGAAACCGAGGGGGTGATTGATTAAAAATCCCTCCATGCATCACCTGCTGCAGCACACGCCCGGAATCTACCGGCGCATCGCAGCCCACCCACCATGACAAGGATGAAGACATGGAAATCATTGACCTCAATCAAATCGATATCAGTCAGTTGCCCCACTCACTGCAGGTGCTGATCGACTGTATTGGCCTGGAGAACGCCTACCGTTTGACCTGTACCTACGGCGGGCGGCCAAAATACATTCCCAAGCATGCCGAGCGCACCTCGTTGGCAGACATACTGCCAAAGGATGCCCTGCACGCACTGATCAAGCGCTATGCCGGCATGGCCCTGGAAATACCCAAGTCCGATCACTTTTGCCGGCAATTGCGCA
Source organism: uncultured Pseudomonas sp. (assembly GCA_964453495.1). Classification (GTDB taxonomy): domain Bacteria; phylum Pseudomonadota; class Gammaproteobacteria; order Pseudomonadales; family Pseudomonadaceae; genus Aquipseudomonas. The sequence continues at coordinate 26,354 of CAYVPI010000042.1, forward strand.
ACCAACAAATTCAGAAAGAAAGCTCCAATGGATATTCCCGTAGCGTGCTCGCCAACAAATACGGCCTGAGCCTGCGACAGATCGGCAACATTCGTCGTCAGGAATCAGCTTCCCATCGGTAATGGCTTCCACCTGCACTGGGATGTGCAGGTCCCATAAAGTGAAATTGCGCACTTGAGCGCTTAATCGAAAAGGACTTCACAAATGGCAACTATCGACAACGACCTCGTTGGCTCGGTCATGAACGCACTGCCACTGGACAAGATGATTTCCGGTCCGCTGCAGGCAATGATTCAGGCCCAAGTCTCGGCGAGCAAATCCTACGCCGACTTCCTGATGGGAGTCTGCATTCAAGATGGCAAGGCCGTCGCTATTCAGTTCGACTACGACGAAACCATTACCGATGAGCAAGGCGTCTACAAGGGCACCATCGCCAAAAAAATGCAGATTCCTCTGCTGGCGGCTATCACCCACCCCAACATCTGCATCGAAGAAGGCAACATCGAGTTCGAGCTGACTATCAGCCAACAGGCCGAGAGCTCATCGGAGACCGCCGCTGGCGCTGAATTCCAGGCCTCCATGGGTTGGGGACCTTTCAACGTCTCCGTCAAAGGGCAAGTCAGCCACAAGTCCACCCAGACCCGAAAGACCGATACCCGGGCACGCTATGCATTCAACACTCGCGTCTTACGCCAGGACCCACCGGAAGCCTTGATGCGGGTAATCGACTTCCTCACTGAAGCGGCCACCAAACCAACGGTAATGCCGGGTGCCACCATAGAAAACGAAACAGCGCTACCCACGCCAAAACTTCCAAACCCCGATCAGGCAGCCTGACACCTGCCCTGCAATCCAAATTGCCTCGCTTGAAGCGGGGCATCCTCTCGACCGCACAAGGAGTTCCGCAACATGGCACTTTTTTCCCGCAACAAAGAGCCCATGACCGCCAGTGACCTCTGCGATGTTACCCGCGGCTTGCAAGAAGCCGCCTCTGCAACTACCAACCTGATTGCTCACCAGTACATCAAGCTATTCGATCAATTCTTCGACTACGATGCCGAGGAATTGGGCGCGCCAATGAAAGCCAAAATGGTCGAAGTAGCGCTCGATGACCAGCACACCATGAAAATCCCCTTGATATCACTCGTCGCGCCGCGCGGCTTGGCGCTAGAGCGTATGCAGGTCGACCTGTCCGTGAAAATCCAATCGACCGAGCTCGCCAGTGCCAGCCATGCCCTGGAAAATGGTGACATTCAAAGCGGGCGATTCTTTGTGACGGTCGGAACCGACAAACGCCATAGCGACCCTCGCGACCCGGATGAAGTACAGATCAGCCTGGAGTTCAAGGCTTGCGAGCCGCCTGAAGCAATCAACCGGCTGATCGAGGAGTACACCAACCTGATCAGCCCTCATCGCCCTTCGCCGTGCGCTGTGGTATCGAGCAGCAACGAATTCATCGATGCTGCCACGGTGCGCTGACGCATACCCCTTAGAAGTCACGCTTGAAAAACAGATCGAGAGAGCTGGCCAAACCACTGGCCGCTTCCAGATACAAGCGTTGGGTCAACTTGTAGCGCAAGGCAATGGTATTGGCTGGTTCGAATACACCGACCCCATAACGCAGGCTCAGGCGCTCGGACAGGTTGCCGCTGGCCACCACGCTGGTGGTCGCCCCCGTGCCCTGCGTATCGAGTTGAAAATCCTCGATACCCAGGTTTTTTGCCAAGCCGCCTGTAATCGAAGCGCTACCGGCCAGCCCCAGGCCCAGTGCCGCCTGGGCTAGCATGTTGTTGTCTTCTCCGCTGTTGGTCGGCGGCCGCCCGAGGACCAGATATGACAGTGCCTGCTCCTGGCTCATTGCCGGCTCGGAGAAGATCTGGGTGGTAGGCTGCTCGGCATTGCCGGTCAGGCGAATGCCTGCAATGACGTCATCGGTGGTACGGATCGCTTCGATATCCAGGTAAGGCTGGTCGATGGGCCCTGCGAACAACAGGCGAGCACGGCGGATGGTCAGACGCTGGCCATAGGCGCGGTAGCGCCCGTCGTTGAGGCTCAACTCGCCCCGGGTGTCGAGGTTGTCGCCGATGTGCACATGCCCGGCCAGGTTCGCGGTCAGGCCGAAACCGCTGAACGAAAGTTTCTCCTGGCCCACTTCCACATTGACGTCCATGGCGATGGCCATGGGCGGTTTACCCTCTTCGGTCTGGTGGCCGATGATGACCGCATCTTCAGACAGCTTGACCGTCGACGGCGGCAACTCACGAATGGTGATCGCCCCCTTGGGTACCAGCACCTTGCCCCCGATCGACAGCTTTTCGTCCTTGACCGCTATTTTCAGGTCCGGTGCCACCTCAAGCTTGGCATAGGGTTCGACCGCGACCGGAAGGCGCGTGCCTCGTAGCTGTAGGTCCACGAGCAAGGCCTGTTGCCAGTTGATCTGGCCACTGAGGCTACCTTGGCCGACATCACCGCTTTTCCAGCCACCTTGCAGCTGAATGTTTTCACCGGCGATCAGGGCCTGGACGTTCAAGTCCTTGAAGCTGGTCGGCAGTTCAGCACCACTGATCTCACCCCCTGTGAGCGCCACACTGCCGTTGACCGACGGCGCCATCAGCGTACCGGACAACTGGCCGTTGCCATTCAACTTGCCGGCCAGGTGCTCGACCATCGGCAAAAATGGACGCGCCACACCAATGTCCAGCCCCGCGAGGCGGAAGCTCCCAGTCAGTGGTTTGTCCTTGGCCATCGGGTTGATCTGCGTGATGACCGAAAGCTCGCCCCTTTTGATACCGCGAAAATCCAGTTGCGTGTCGACACGACGGGGGGTCAGGCGGCTGTCCAGGCGCAGGGTGTCGTAGGGGATGTCCAGCCATTGTTCGTTTTCGCGCACGCGCAAGGTGCCACCGCTGGCGTCTACCAGCACATGGCCCTTGGGGCCGGAGGCCGGTAGGTCGAGTTCTACGTCAGCGTTGAGCAACCCTTGCCAGGCGAAGTCCTTGGGCAGCCACTGGGCCAGGCTCTCGAGCGGGAACTGCTTGAGGTGATAGCGCAAGTGCGGTTCCGGCAACAGGCGTTGGTCTTCCCCGCACAGGCTGGCCTGGCCCGAGCGCCAGCAATGGGCGCCGAAGTTGAGTTGGCCGTTGGCCAGACGCTCAAGCTTGGCCGGCCCCTGCAGCTGCCAGTCCTGCCCACCGGCCTGAATGTCGCCGTTGGCCAGGCGGCCACGCCAGTTACCCTTGTCCAGGTTACCGTCCAGGCCCAGGTCGAGCTTAAGCTGCGGCCCCTGCAAGGCCAGTTGCAATTGCTGCCGGCGAATGTCGCCCTGCCCCTTGGCGGTCAGATTGCCCAGCGAGGTTTCACCGAGTTCGATAGCTTTCGCGCTGAGGTCGATATTGGCCCGTTGCGCGCTGTCGAGCCGGGCGTCCAGGTCGAGGCTTTGCAAACGGTTTTGCTCCATGGCCAGGCGCTGCCCCTGGAGTTTGAACTGCCCCTGAGGCGCCTTCAATGTTCCGGCCACATCCAGGCGGCCCTTGAGCTGGCCTTGCAACCTTGGCCAGAGCTGGCCGAGTCGCGGCAGATTCAGGTCGACCCGCCCGGCCAGGCGCTGTTGCAGGCTACCACTGCCATTGATGTGGTTGTCGCCCAGGCGAATATCCAGAGCACCGAGCGTCCAGTTCTCGCCTGCCCCTTCGGCCTTGGCCAGCAGCACAGCGGGCTGCCCGCGCAGTCGCCCCTTGAGGTCCAGGTCGGCGTTGAGCTGCAGTTGCGCCCCCTTCAATGAACCCTGGCTGCGCAACGGCCCAGCCAGCGTGCCGGGCAATTCACCGACCCAGTAGGCTGGGTTGATAGCGCTGAGTTCCAGTGCGGTGTCCCAACCGATGCCATCAGCGAACTGCACGCTCAAGTAGCCATTGGCCTTGCCTTGGCCCGCCACCAATGCCAGTTGCGGCAAAGTGATTTTTTGCAAGTCACCGCTGAACGGGCTGCCTAGCGTAAAAGCACCGGCAGGACCTGCGAAATCACCGTTGAAACTGCCCTGATAGGCGCCATCGCGGTACTGCACCTGGCCGTCGAATTTATGCAGGACGACCTGCACAGGTTCCGCAAGCGGATACAGGCGCTCCCAGGGGAAATCCAGCCAATCAAGCTTGATATCGGCATTGAAGCCCTGCTGCCAATCCAGCCGGCCGTTGAGCTTGAGACGTTGCTCGGCACTGGCGCTCAAGTCCAGGGCGGCAATGTCTGCCCCCTTGGCATCGACCCGACCTTGCAGCATCAGGCTGACCGGGCCTTGCTCGGCCGGCAGGCTGGCAAGCCCTGCAATCTGATAACCGGTCTTGAGGTTGCCTTGCCCGGTCAATTCGACCTGGTTCAGCTGCAGCGTATCGGGCAGGTCAGCGCTCGGTTTGAAAGCGTCGGCAATAATGCGCACCTTGGCAGGCAAGTGCTCGGCCAGCGGCTCGATCTCGCCACGCAGGCGACCCTTGAGGTAACCCTTGCTGTCACCTTCGAGCTGCAGGCTCTTGAGCAGGTCACCCTTGACCGTCAACGCTAATTGCCAAGGCTGCTCGCCGATCTGCGGCAAACGCAATTGAGCTTTCGCAGTAAGGGGCCAGTTTCCACCCGGTTGCAAGGTACCTTTGAGGTCGAGGCCCAGGTCATCGCGCTGCAGTTTCAATCCCTCGATTTGCAGGCCCGTTGACGTCCAGTGGGCATCGAGCTGCAAGTCGCTGAACTGCGAGGTACCGTCCAGCTCCAGGCTGCCGATACGCACATCGGCCAACTCGACGGCCAAGGGCAGTTTCAGGTCCGGCAGCTGCAGCGGCCCGCTGTCGACCTCGTCGGCCGCCGGGGCAAACTGCAGTACGATTTTTTCCACATGCAACTGCTCGATGCACAAGGTACGTCGCAACAGGCACCCCGGCGACCAGGCGAAAGCCGGTGCCGATAACTCGACCCGATCCTCACCCGCTTGCCAGAGCAGGTGGGTGGCTTGCCATTGCCCGCCCAGGTGGCCCTCAAAACCCTGCACCTCAAGCCCCGGCACTTGCAACAACGCCCAGCGGCTGCCTGCCTGGGTGCCCAGCAGCACACCGACCGCAATCATCACACACAACAAAAGGCCCGTTAGCCCAAGCAACAGTCCTTTGATAACACGCTTCACAGTTCCGGCCCCATGGAGAAGTGCAAACGGATACCGCCCGGATCGTCCAGCGCATGGGCCAGGTCAAGACGGATCGGGCCAACCGGAGACACCCAGCGCACGCCGATACCGACACCGGTCTTGAGGGTGGGCAGCTCCAGATCATTGAAAGAATTACCCTGGTCGATGAAGGTCGCAACGCGCCACTTCTCGAGCAGCTCGTACTGATACTCGACACTGCCAGCGACCAGGTAACGGCCGCCGATGCGGTCACCGTCGGAGTTTTCCGGCGACAGCGACTGGTAATCGTAGCCCCGCACGCTCTGGTCACCACCGGCGTAGAAACGCAGTGACGGCGGTATCGAGCTGTAACCGTTGGTGGCGCTGCCACCGAACTGCACCCGGCCGAGAAAACGGTGTTTCTGGGCCAAGGTGGTCAAGCCCTTGAGCATGACGTTGCCATGCAACAGGTTGTTGTCCGACAGCAACCCTTCCTTGGCTACCCGGGTATCGAACTGCAAGCGATAGCCATTGTGCGGGTCGATGCGGTTGTCGGTGCGCAGGTAGGTGTAGCTGACGCCGGGCATGAGCAAGGTACTGAGACCGGAATCGTCGCCCAGCCGATACTCCTCGCGCTGCCACTTCAAGGAAATGACCCGCTGCCAACCGCTGGGCAACTTGCTGTGCCATTCCGGCCCCACGGTCAGCAATTTACTGACACTGTCGGTGTTGGCGATTTCTTCGTTTTGATAACCGCCTGCCAAGCGCAGCTTGTCGGTCAAGGGCGGGTCGAGTGGGATGTCATAGAACAAGCCGACGTTTTGCCTTGGCGCCGACAGTTCCATCTCCGCACCGTAACTGTCGCCCCTGCTGTTGACCCAGTGCCGCGTCCAGTTAGCCTTGCCGCGCGGGCCCACGTCCGTTGAAAACCCGAGCCCCAGGCCCATGGTTCTCGGCTTGCGGGTGGTCAGCAAGACATCCACCGGAATCACCTGGCCGTCAGCCGCAGTCGGGGCGGCGTCGACGCGCACGCCCTCGAAATAGCCACTCGATTGCAGGTTCTGGTTGAGCTCGGCGACCAGCTCGGAGTCGTAAGGGGTGTTTGCCTTGAACGGCACCATGCGTTGCAGCAACTCATCGTCGAACGGCGTGTCACCTTCGAAATGGACTTTCCCAAAGTGATAACGCGGGCCGCTCTGGTACACCAGTTCAATATCGGCAACGCCCGCCTGAGGGTCGATGGCCAAGCGTTGGTGGGTGAAGTGGCCACTGAAAAAACCATAGCGCGAAGCCTGGTTCTGGATCAGCCGCTTGGCATCTTCATAATGCCCATGGTTGAGTGCCGCACCACTGCGCAGCACCTGGCTGTCGGGAATGCGAAAAGACTTGAGTTCGCTGGCCGGCCCTTCGACCCTGATGGTGACATTACGCAGGTGCACCGCTTCGCCCGGGTCGATCTTGAGTATCAAGCGAGGTGACTTGCCGGCCTTGACCTCGCTTTCGATGTGCGCCTGGTAATACCCCAGCGCCTGCGCGGCCTTCTTTGCCTGCTCCTCGGCCCCTCGGCTGAATCGCAGCAAGGCCTCCTCGTCGCGATCGCCAAGGCTTCCGATATAGCCTTCGATATTGGCCTTGAGTTCTGAGTTGGCCGGTTTGATACGCACGTCCAATTCGCTTTGGGCGTAGGCCATGAAACTGCCGAGCAACAGCAGCAAACCGCCGGTAAATCGTCCTGAATACTTCATAGGCGCGGATGCTACCACGCGGCGCATTGAAGCTCTAACTCGGTACTTCAGGCGCGCGCCGCCTCCACGCGCTGCGGACTGGGGTGAAAGAACACGTGCTCCAGAACTGGCCCTACAGCAATCTGGCCAATTTCCTCATAACCCTGGCGCTTATAAAACTCAAGATAGCGAGAGTTTCCGGTATCAAGCACCACGCCTTCGGAATGTACATCCTCTGCACACCAATTATGCAGCGCCGCCAGCAGCTGCTCGCCATAGTGCCTGCCCTGAAATTGCGGGTGAATGCCCAACAAGGGCAGCACGTGCACCGCACCGCTAGGCAGGCAAGCCATTACCGCTTCGTGGTAGTCCAGGTAACGACGCGTGCAGCGAAACCCGGTACTGAGCAACATGCGCATGCGCCAGGCCCAACTCTCGGTGATGCCCAATCGCCGCTGCGGCGGGGCAATCAGCGCAATGCCGATCAGGCGGTCCTCAAGCAACAACCCCAGGGCCGGCAGCTCCTGAAAGAAATGCTGCTTGGCCAGTTCGCGCACCGTGGCGCGCACCCGATGCTCGTAGCCGGGCCGCTCGGCCTCGAACAAATAGTTGAAGGTCGGTTCGTGCCGGTAGGCGTGATACAGCAGCGAGCATGCCTCACGGCTGTAGCCACCATCGAGCAAGCAAATTTCAGCCGTTGCAGTAGACGTTTCTAGCATCGAACAGGACCTCGGCGATTTTCCCCCCGCTGCTCGTCTGGCAGCGAACTTTCCATAAAGGAGCCTTGCTGCAAGCAATTGCCCACCTATAAAGCTCCCTGTCCGACGTTAGCAGGCGATACCGGCTTGCGCCACGCTGGCGGGCACAAGTGATGTCCGCTAGCATTCCGCTTTTGCCAGGACTGCCGCCATGAAAATCGTTTCGTTCAATATCAACGGCCTGCGGGCCAGGCCCCATCAGCTGGCGGCGCTGATCGAAAAACATCAGCCAGACGTCATCGGCCTGCAGGAAACCAAAGTCTCGGACGAGCAATTCCCCCTCGCCGAGGTCCAGGCGCTGGGCTATCACGTCTGTTTCCATGGGCAGAAAGGCCACTACGGCGTTGCCCTGCTTTCGCGCCTGGAGCCGCTTAGCCTGTGCAAGGGTTTTGCCAGCGACGAAGAGGATGCCCAACGGCGTTTTATCTGGGGCACGTTCGCCGATACCAACGGCCAACCGATCACCATCATGAACGGCTATTTCCCCCAGGGCGAAAGCCGCGACCACCCCA
>CAYVPI010000043.1:0-34150 GCA_964453495.1 uncultured Pseudomonas sp.
TTCAAGTCTTACCATACAAGCTGGTGGTGCGGCATTCCGATTGCCAGCGATAAGGCCGCAGCAGCCAACACAGAATCAAGCCAGCGAAACGACGCTGTTGAGCAGCGTCTTCACCAACAACGCCTGCCGCGTCGCACCGGTCTTGGCAAACACCCCACGCAAATGCGCACGCACGGTGTTTTTCATCACGCCCAGTTTTTCGGCGGTTTCGTCGAGGGTCAGCCCGTCCATCATCAGCAAGGCCACTTCGGTTTCGGTCGCGGTCAACTGGAACAATTTACGTAGCAAATTGCGCGAGGCCTGCGGCGAATCCGCCGGGTCGCGGATAAACACTGCCACGGCCGGACGTCGGCTGCGGTCGTTGGCCTGGTAGTTCAGCGAAATCGGGCGCAGCAGCAGCGTCAGTGGCATGTCCCCGGTTGGCCGGGACAAGGCAGTCACCTCGAAATGCTCGCTTTCACCGCTCAAGTGCTGCTGCAACAACGATTCGATGGCGAGCTGCAGCGCTCTATTTTCGGTGGGCGACCAAGCGCAGAGTTTGTCATGCCGGGTAAACAGCCCATCCTTGGCCGCGAACAAGCGACTGGCCGCCTGGTTGGCCTTCATGACCTTGCCGAATTCGTCGAGGATTACCGTGCCCACCAGCATGCGGTCGATGGTGGCGGCATACAGTAGCCGTTCGGAGTTCAGCTCGTCGAGCATCGAATGCATGTCGACGGCACGCTTGAGGTGTGGCAATAGCACAGTCACCAGCGCTTTTTCTGCCTCGGTGAAGTCCTGCCCCTGATGATCGCTGCAAGCAAAAAAGGCGCAGTCCACACCGGCCTCCGTGCGGATATTGGCCACCAGGATGTAACGCAAGTCCAGGGGTGCCAGGTATTGCCGGTAAAATTCATGCTCACACCAATTCGCCTCCCCGAGGACTTCATCGGCCGTGGCGACCTGGTCCACCGGCCAGTCGATGAAGGGGCAAATTGCAAAATAGTGTTCGCTGTAAGAGGGTTCGCCTGGCAGCAAGGCGCCGAACACCGAGGCGTTGACAATCAACCCCGGCCGCTCGCTCGCCGGGTTGCGCAGTACCAGGGTGACGAAGGTGGCATCGAGCTTTTGCCGAAGGGTTTCGAGAAAGCCCGACCAGGGAATCGACTCGCGCGGCCCCTGGTAGATGCTTTCGAGAAAAGCGCTCAACCCGGCCGGGTCGAGCGCTGCAGTATGGTAGTGCGTTTCGCTGATCATGCTGTTCAGGACTCGCTATGAATGCTTCGCGCGAGTATCGGACAGTGCATGCGTGGGCAAATCGTCTGTTTGGCCTATCTGAGTAATTTGTTGTCTATCCTGGCCTCATCGCGGGCAAGCCCGCTCCCACAGAGGTCTGTGTGACTCACAAAATTTGTGGCCTGTCAGAGAACCTTGTGGGAGCTGGTGGTGCGGCATTCCGATTGCCAGCGATGCTTTCAGCCTAACCGCAACGCCGCCAGCACATGCTCGACAATCCGCTCGGCAGCCACCTCGGCGCTGTCGCTGCAGGTGTCGATGCGGATGTCCGGGTTCTCCGGTGCCTCGTACGGCGAATCGATACCGGTGAAGTTCTTCAACTCACCACGCCGCGCCTTCTTGTACAGCCCCTTGGGATCCCGCTGTTCGGCGACCTCGATGGACGTATCGATGTGCACCTCGATAAATACCCCATCACCCGCCAACTTGCGCGCCATCTCCCGCTCCGAGCGGAACGGCGAGATAAACGACACCAGCGTGATCAACCCGGCGTCGAGCATCAAGCGGGCCACCTCGGCCACCCGGCGGATATTCTCGACCCGGTCGGCCTCGGAGAAGCCCAGGTCCTTGTTCAGGCCATGGCGCACATTATCGCCGTCCAGCAGGTAGGTGTGCTTGCCCAGGGCATGCAACTTGCGCTCGACCAGGTTGGCGATGGTCGATTTACCCGCACCGGACAAACCAGTGAACCACACTATGCACGGCACCTGCCCCTTCAGCGCAGCATGGGCCTGGCGGTTGACGTCGATGGCTTGCCAATGCACGTTCTGCGAACGGCGCAGGGCGAAATGCAGCATGCCCGCACCGACGGTGTTGTTGCTCAAGCGGTCGATGATGATGAAGCCGCCGGTATCGCGGTTTTCGGCATAGGCATCGAAGGCGATAGCCTGGTCCAGGCTCAGGTTGCCGACGCCGATTTCGTTCAGCTCCAGGGTCCTGGCCGCCAGTTGCTCCAAGGTATTGACGTTGACCTTGTACTTCAGGTTCGCGCAGGTCATGCCCAGGGTGCGGCTGCCGATTTTCAACAGGTACGGCCGCCCGGGCAGCATGGGTTCCTCGCCCATCCACACCAGGGTTGCTTCGAATTGATCGGCAACCGCCAGCGGCGCGTCGACCGGGGCGATAATGTCGCCACGGCTGATGTCGATTTCGTCTTCCAGGGTCAGGGTGATCGCCTGGCCGCAAACGGCGTGCTCCTGCTCACCTGCCGGGGTGATGATTGAGGCCACACGGCTTTCCTTGCCCGAGGGTAGCACGCGGATACGCTCGCCACGGCGGATAGCACCGGCCACCACACTGCCGGCATAGCCGCGGAAATCCAGGTTGGGCCGGTTGACCCATTGCACCGGCATGCGAAATGGCGCCTGCGCCAAGGCATCGCCTTCAAGGGCGACGTTCTCCAGGTACTGCATCAGCGTCGGCCCCTGGTACCAGGGCGTATGCACGCTGGGTTCGATGACGTTGTCACCGGCCAGGGCCGACATCGGGATACAGACGATATCCTGCAAGCCCAGTTGCCCGGCAAAGGCGCGGTAGTCGGCCTCGATGCGCTCGAACACCTCCCGGGAGTAGCCGACCATGTCCAGCTTGTTCACCGCCACCACCACCTGACGGATGCCGATCAGCGACACCAGGTAACTGTGACGTCGGGTCTGGGTGAGCAAGCCCTTGCGCGCATCGATCAACAATACCGCGACATCCGCGGTGGAAGCGCCGGTGACCATGTTGCGGGTGTACTGCTCGTGGCCCGGAGTGTCGGCGACAATGAACTTGCGCTTGTCGGTGGCGAAGAAGCGGTACGCCACATCAATGGTGATGCCCTGCTCGCGCTCGGCAGCCAGGCCATCAACCAATAAGGCAAAATCCAGGGCGCCGCCCTGGGTGCCCATCTTTTTCGAGTCGATTTCAAGCTGGCCGAGTTGGTCATCGAAGAGCATTTTCGACTCGTACAGCAGCCGGCCGATCAGTGTGCTCTTGCCGTCGTCGACGCTGCCGCAGGTGATAAAGCGCAGCAACCCTTTGTTCTGTTGAGCGTGCACAACATCCAAGGTGATCGGGTCAGTAGCCTGGTTCATCAGAAGTACCCCTCTTGTTTTTTCTTTTCCATGGAGCCGGCGGAGTCGCTGTCGATCAGACGGCCCTGGCGTTCGGAGGTTGTGCTCAGCAGCATCTCGTCGATGATTTGCGACAGGTTCTGCGCCGAGCTCTCGATGGCGCCGGTGAGCGGGTAGCAACCCAGGGTGCGGAAACGTACCTGGCGCATCTCGGGCACCTCGCCAGGGCGCAATGGCATGCGTTCGTCATCGACCATGATCAGGGTGCCGTCGCGCTCCACCACGGGACGCTGCTTGGCGAAGTACAGCGGCACGATGGGGATGTTTTCCTGGCGGATGTATTCCCAGATATCCAGCTCTGTCCAGTTCGACAGCGGGAACACCCGCAGGCTTTCACCCTTGCGTTTACGGGTGTTGTACAGGCGCCACAGTTCCGGGCGCTGCATTTTCGGGTCCCAGCGGTGCTGCTCGGAACGGATGGAAAAGATGCGCTCCTTGGCCCGGGACTTTTCCTCGTCGCGGCGGGCCCCACCGAATGCCGCGTCGAAGCCATACAGGTCCAGCGCCTGCTTCAGGCCCTGGGTTTTCCAGATATCGGTGTGCAAGGCCGAGCCGTGGGTAAAGGGGTTGATATCGCGCTCAAGCCCTTCGGGGTTGATGTGCACTTTCAAGTCCAGGCCCAGGCGCTCGACGGTCTGGTCGCGAAAGCTGATCATCTCGCGAAACTTCCAGGTGGTATCGACGTGCAGCAGGGCAAAGGGTGGCTTGGCCGGGTAGAACGCCTTCATCGCCAGGTGCAGCATGACGGCGCTGTCTTTGCCCACCGAATACATCATCACCGGGTTTTCGCACTCGGCCACCACCTCGCGCATGATGTGGATGCTCTGCGCCTCCAGCCATTGCAAATGAGTCAACATCTTCGATCTCCTCAAGGATGCCGGGCCCGTCCGGAGTGGTCGGGCCCTGCTGGAGATCACAGTATTGAAAGCGATGATCGGGACTCTTCGTCTACCTAGACTAAGAACTCAATCGGCTGCTTCAACGGTGCTCGCGATGAAGGGCCTCTGCCCTGGCCTTGAGACTATGGGCGACTGCATCGAAGCCTTGTTTGACCCACGGGCCATGCTGCTCCATCACGGTCTGCGCGGTAGGCCCCAGGAACAGATCGGTGGTGTGGTAACGGCAGCTCGCCGCGCCCGTCGCTTCGATGTACTGGTCGCGCCTCGCCGCATCGGGGTTGTCGGCCGTGGCGTACATCTCCCACGACAATTGCCGGGGCCGCTCGCAGGTCGCCAGGTACTCGACCACGTGCACCAACTGCCCCGGGTTAACCGGGTCTGGCAGGAACAGGTTGACCGCCTCGCCCATGCGCAGGGTCGATTCGACCTTGACCGTGAACGGGTTCCACTGCCCATAGCGTTCGAGGTCGACCAGCACGTCCCACACCAGCTCTGCCGGTGCGTCGATATCCACGGTTACTGAAGTCACAAGCGTGTTCTGGACCATTACAACTCCTATGCGCGGTGCTGCCAGCGCGCCGAAATGACAAGGCGAGCCAGGGCGGCCCGCTCCCCATCTTGCCCAGTGGCCCTGCCCTACCTCCTCGTCCAGCCGGACTAGCTGGTGCCCTAGTCCGGTCAGACGAAGAAAACCGTCAGTTCAGCTCCCTAGGGTAGATGGCAGTGGGACGTGACCGGCACGGCCCTGGGCTACAGGAAAACCCCATGACGACAGACACGATCGAGGCGCAATTGTTGAGCGGCCAGACCTGGGCCGACTTCTGCGATGTGCTCAAGCGCAGCGGCGAGCAGATTCTGCGCACCGAGGCCCCAAGCGACGCGCACACCCGCGCCGAAGGCTTTCGCTACCTCAGCCGACTCATGCGCATCGCCCTGGAGATGCACGTGGAGTTCGCCGACCCGGATTTCCCCGGGTTCTTTTCACCGTCCCATGAAACCGCCAAGATCGGCGCCGACAACCCCGACAACCTCTACCAGTACGCCCGCCTCAACGGCCGCAACAGTTACCGGGTCAGCGGCCAGCGTGGCAGCGTTGCCTACCTGAGCTTCGGCACCCAGAAAGGCGGCTACGAAACCGACGGCACCATGACCCCCACGGGCGCCATTGACGCCGACCACCTGGAAGTCAACGCCGACGGCAGCTTCGAGATCATCCTCAGCCAGGAACCGACCGGCACCAACTGGCTGCGCCTTGAGCCCGAGAGCAATGCGCTGATCGTGCGCCAGACCTTCCTCGACCGCAAAAGCGAAAAACCCGCACAACTGCGCATCGAACGCATCGGTAGCGACGCCAAGCCCGGCCCGCTCGACCCGCACCAATTGCACCAGGGCCTGCAACGGGCGGCCAGCTTCGTGGAAAACACCGCGCGCCTGTTCGCCGACTGGGCCCAGGGCTACCAAGCCCACAGCAACCAACTGCCCCCGGCCAACCAGGCCCTGTGCCAGGCAGTCGGCGGCGACCCGAATATCTTCTACTACCACTCGCACTGGGCCCTGGAAGACGACGAAGCGCTGCTGATCGACGTTGAGACCGTGCCCGACTGCGACTTCTGGAACGTGCAGATCAACAATTACTGGATGGAGTCGCTGGACTATCGCTACCACCAAATCTGCCTGAACAAACACTCGGCCCAGTACAACGACAAGGGCGGTGTGCGCTTGATCCTCAGCGCTCGCGACCCGGGCCTGCCGAACTGGCTGCAAACCGCCGGCCAGCGCCAGGGCACCCTGTGCCTGCGCTGGGTCGGGACCATTGAACATGTTCACCCCACTGCAAGTGTCGTAAAACTGAACAGCCTCAAGGATTTCCAATGACCCCTTCGCCCCTACACCTCGACAACCTGCTGGCAGAGGCCAGTGACCGCGCCCAGGGCCTGAGTGATTTCGGCCCCGGCAACTACCGCGCAGCACTGCAAGTGATGATCGATTCACTGCATGCCGAGGCCAACCTGTCCGAGCAGGGCCTGGCGCTGATGCACGAGAAACTGGTCGGCCAACTGGTCAATCGCCTGGTCATCGAGGATTACTGCCGCCGCTACCCGGAAATCGAACAGCAGGTGCTCGACGACCCGCTGGTGATCGTCGGCCTGCCGCGCACCGGCACCACCCTGCTGCAGCGCGCACTGGCCGTCGACCCGCAGTTCCATTCAGCGACCTGGTGGGAAACACGCTACCCTGCGCCTTTGCCCGGGGAGACACTTAAGCAGCCGAGCGTGCGTATCGAGCGCGCCCGGGGCGAAGTCGCGGCCATGCTCGAGTACATGCCGCAGATCCTCTCCATCCACCCGCTCGACGCCCTGCAAGCCGACGAAGAGTTCATGCTCATGGAGCATTCCTTCCTGAGCGCCATGGACTCCTACGTCAACGTGCCCGCCTACACCGCTTGGCTCGACCGCCAGGACCAGAGCGAGGTCTACACCTACCTGAAAAAAATGCTGCAGTTCCTCCAGTGGCAGCAGCAACAGCGCGGCATGCCGGCTGGCCGACGCTGGTTGCTCAAGAGCCCGCAGCACCTGCACACCTTGGAACTGCTGTTCAAGACCTTCCCCCGTGCCCAGGTCATCCTCACCCACCGCGAGCCGGGCAAGACCATTCCCTCGATCGCCAGCTTCGTCCATACCCTGTGGCAGATGTACAGCCATAACCCCGACCCGCGCCAGGTCGGCGCCCAGTGGAACACACGCATGGCCCGGGCCATTGGCCACAGCATGGCCGTGCGCGAAAGCCACCCGGCCGAACGCTTCCTCGACGTGCAGTTCGAAGACACCCTGGCTGCCCCATTGGCGGTGATCGAACGCATCTACCGCTTCGCCGCACTGCCTTTGAGCGACGAGGTACGCGCGGCGATACAGGACTGGCTGGCACAAAACGGCCGGGAAAAACGAGCAGCACATGCCTACGACCTGGAGCAGTTCGGCCTCAGCGAAAACCAGCTGCAGCAGGATTACGCCGGCTACCGCGCTCGTCACCTCAACGGGTCGGAACACTCGGCACGGAGAAGCGAGAATGACTGAGTACTTCGCCTTCAATGGCGATGCCGACGGCCTGTGCGCCTTGCAGCAATTGCGCCTGGCCGAACGGCCGGACGCCCGGCTGGTAACCGGTGTAAAGCGCGACATCGGCCTGCTCAAGCGAGTGCAGGCCAGACCCGGCGACCGCGTCACGGTGCTGGACATATCACACGACCACAACCGCGAAGACGTCGCCCGGCTGCTGCAAGCCGGCGCACACGTGCGCTACTTCGACCATCACTTTGCCGGTGAGCTGCCCCAGCACGCGGGTTTCAAGTCGTATATCAACACTGCCGCCGACGTCTGCACCAGTTCATTGGTCAATGACTACCTGGGTGGCGCCCACCACCGCTGGGCCATCGTCGCCGCCTTCGGTGACGGCCTGGCCGCGCTTGGCAGGGCCTTGGCCGAGCGCCATGGCCTGAACACCGAGCAAGTCTGCAAGCTCGAACAACTGGGCCTGTACCTGAACTACAACGCCTACGGCGAGACGATCGACGACCTGCACTTTGACCCAGCTGAACTCGCCCAAGCACTACTGCCCTTCGCCGACCCGCTGGAGTTCATCACCAGCAGTTCGACCTTCGCCACCTTGCAGCGTGGCCATGATGCCGATATGGCCATGGCTGCCGACCTGAAGCCCTGGCGCCAGGTGCCTGGGGCGAGTCTTTATCGTCTACCCCAGGCGGCCTGGGCGCGTCGGGTCAGTGGGGTGTTGGCTAACCAGTTACTGCGACAGCAGCCAGATCAGGCGTTGGCGTTGCTCAGTAACAATGCGGCTGGAGGGTATACCGTGAGCGTGCGGACGCCGGGGGCGCACGTGTTGGCGGCGGATGCGTTTTGTCGGGGCTTTGCGACTGGTGGCGGGCGGGCTCGGGCAGCGGGGATTAACCATTTGCCAACAGATGAGTTGGGGGCATTTGCTGAGACATTTGAGCGGTTTTTTGGTCGAACCTGAATTCGTGCGTCCCCCTTTCCCCTCACTAGGGGAGAGGGCTGGGCTAGGGGCTACCCACGTTCAATTACGTACAAGCCTAACTCCCTTATGCAAACCCGCTTGTATTGGGCACAATCGCTCCACCCAACCCCGAGCCGCCCCCATGCTGATCGACGAAGAACTCACCTTAAAAAAACTCGAAGTGTTCCTGGTGTTCATGCGCAGCGGCAACCTGGGCAAGGCCGCTGCCGAGTTGAACACCAGCAACGTCAGCGTGCACCGGGCGATTCATTCGCTGGAGAGCGCCCTGCGCTGCCCGCTGTTCAAGCACGAGGGGCGCAACCTGACGCCGCTGGAAAGTGCCTATGTTCTGGAAGAACGCGCGCAAAAACTGATCCAGGATGTGCTACAGACCATTCGCGTGACCCGCGAAGCGGCCGGGTTTTCCGCCGAACGCTTTAAACTTGGCTCGCTCTATTCGCTGACGGTAAAAACCGTGCCGCAATTGATCATGGGCCTGAAGATTCGCCGCAGCGAGCTGAATATCGATCTGATCATGGGCTCGAACATCGACCTGTTGTACAAGCTCAAGAACATGGAAGTGGATGCCATCCTGGTGTCGCTGGACGAGAGCATGAACGATGCGGACTGCGAGCAACTGCCCCTATTCAGCGATGACATCTTTCTCGCCACGCCCGCCGACTCGCCGTTTGCCAGCCACACGGAGGTCGACCTCAGCGATTTGCGCGAGGCGACGTTCATCACCCTCACCCAAGGCTTTGCCACCCATCAGGACGGCGTTCGTGTGTTCAAGCAGGCAGGGTTCGAGCCGACGGTGGCGATGCAGGTCAACGATATCTTCACCTTGCTGAGCATGGTCAGCTCCGGTGTCGGTTATGCGCTGCTGCCGGGGAGGATTGCGGCGGTGTATGAGAACCGCGTGAAGCTGATCCCGCTGCAGGCGCACTATCGCCTGCAGCAACAGATCGGTGTGGTGTTTCTCAAGGCCAAGGAGCGTGACCCAAACCTGTTGGCTTTACTTGCCGAATGCCGGATGTATGCCACCCGGCATGCGCAGGGCTAGCCCACCAGGCCGCGGACGATGAAGTACAGCAGCGAGGGGCCAAGCAGGCAGCCAAGGCCGGTGTGGAAGGTGGCCGTGAGCGCACCATAGGGCACCAGGCGCCGGTCCGTTGCGGCGAGGCCTGCGGTAACGCCGCTGACAGTGCCGGCCAGGCCGCCGAAGACCATGGCTGAGCGCGGGTTGTCCAGGCCCATCCATTTGGCGGCGAAGGGTGTGCCGACCATGACCATGATCGCCTTGATCAAGCCGGTGGCAATCGACAGGGCCACCACATCGGAACTGGCACCGATGGCGGCACCGGTCACCGGGCCGACGATGTAGGTCACCGCACCGGCGCCGATGGTGGTCATGCTCACCGCGTCCCGGTAACCGAACAGCCAGGCGACGCTGGCCCCGACAATGAACGGCAATACCGTGCCCAGCAGCAGCGCTACCGCACCGATCATCCCGGCCTTGCGTGCCTCGGTGGCTTGCACTTCAAAGGCCGTGGCGACGATCGCGAAGTCGCGCAACATGGCCCCGCCCATCAGGCCGATGCCGGAAAACAGTGCCAGGTCCGCCAGGCCCTTTTGCCCGCCGGTAATAGTGCCGCCGACCCAGGCCAGCACCAGGCCAATCACGATGGCGATGGCCGAGCCATGCACCCGGCCGAAAGTCAGGCGCTTGGACAGCTGCACCGATACCCACATGATGATGCCGACAAAGGCGAACGCCGTGACCAGGCCATTGTGCTCAAGACCGCTTTCGATGAGGTTCCACATATCAACGGGCTCCAGAGGTGGCGGCAGAGGCAATGTCAGCGGGCTCATCCGGCAACGGCTCGCCCTTGTGGGTGCGGCTGATCAGCGCGATGGTGCAACCACACAAAACCACTGAGCCGATGGCCGCCAGTACCGCCACCGGGCCGCCATGCAAGGCCGTGACCACGTTCTGTTGCGCGGCCATGGCCACCACCACCGGAATGTACATGGCGCCCCAGAAGCCGACGCCCATCTCGCAGTCCTTGCTCAACCCGCCGAAGCGGTGCATGTACAGCCTTGCGAAGATCAACAGGATCATCGCGATACCGACCCCGCCCACATTGGACTTCACCCCCAGCAGCACGCCGAGCATGTCGCCGATAATCACTCCCGCCAGCGTGCAGATCGCCAGCAATGCCACACCGTAAATAATCATGGGTTGTCGTCCTCATCTTGCATCGTCGAAGTTGTTGTTTTTGTGCTTCGCAAGCAGCAGCCGGGTCTATGAGTCGGTGCGCGCCTCCTGTTTCATCAGGGCTTGCAAGGTGTCCAGGCGGGCACCGGCAAACGCGATGGCCGTGCCCGGTTCCAGCACCTTGCGCGCCAGGCCGGTCAGCACTGTGCCCGGTGGCAATTCGATCTGCAGGCGCACCCCGCGTTCCCAGGCGCTTTGCACGGTGGCGCGCCAGTCGATCAAGCGGCACATGTTGTGGGCCAGGTCATCGCGCAGCTGCTCGGCCTTGACCAGGCGCCTGGCGCTGCTGCCGCTGAGGTAGCCCAACAGCGGCGCCTGCATCGTCACCTCGGCAAACGCCTTGGCCAACATCTGGGCCGGCTCGGCAAGCAAGGCGCAGTGAGACGGTACGCTGACAGCCAGGCGCTTGACCTGCACGCCCGTGCTCTTGCGGGCCAGCTCGGCCACCGCGTTCATCGCGGCATCACTGCCGGCGATGACCACTTGTTTATCGGCATTGATATTGGCCAGGTACACCGGTAGTTGCGCACTATTGACCTGGGCCAACAGCGGCTCCAGCGCAGCAGGCTCGAGGCCGATGATGGCCGTCATGCCAAAGCCATGCGGATAGGCCTGCTGCATCAGTTCGCCACGCAACCGCACCAGTTTCAATGCGTCGGCAAAATCCAGGGCGCCCGAGATGACTGCCGCCGGGTAAGCACCGATGGACAGGCCTGCCACATAGGCCGGTGGCGGCGCGTCCTGCAACAGCAATCGCGCGCTGGCGACACCGGCGATCAGCAGGCACAACTGCACATTGCGCGTGTTTATCAGCGCCCACGCGCTGTCCAGTGCCAATACGTCCTCGCCCAGCACCCCGGCCGCTTCTTCCAGGCAGGCCTTGACCGGCATTGCCTGGGCCAGGGCGTGCAACATGCCCGGCTGTTGTGCGCCCTGCCCTGGAAACACCAGCAGGCTGCTCATGCTACCTGCTCCAGGGCTTGCCATGGGTCAACCACCAGGCGCGCGCCCTCGGCGCATTTGAGCAGCACACGCCGGGCCGGGCCGGCCCATTCGCGCAATGCCACGGCGCCGAAGGGTGTTTGCAGCTGCATGTCTACCGGGCTTGCTGTGCTGTCAAGCAGATGCAGGAAGCCAGCAGCGTGCTCACGCGACAGAGGCAACGGCGTGCGCAAGATCAAATCCAGGTCGCTGCCCTGATGCAAGGCCGCGATACCGCTGGCCAGCTCGAAACCGGCGCTGCCGGCCACACCCCAGGCCAGGCCCAGGCTGTCGAGTTGCGGGCGCAGTTGCCACAACGCCTGCAAGGCTGGCCACGCTTGGGTGACGCAACGTTCACTGGCACACAACTGCTCCGGCGTCACTCGCCGCGTGATGGCGGCAATCGGCATCAGCGCGGCGTAGCGCATCGCCCGCGATTCGCCCCGCACGCCCACGGCAACCTGCCCGGCCGCAGTCAGGGCACGGCGTACCACCACCGGCGCCCCGGCCGCCAGCACCTGGGCAGCCCACGCAGGTGCGTCGGCCTGAAGGTGCTCAGGCGTCAGCCCCCAGAGCAAATCGTGTGGCAGTGGTGCGGCGTGCATGGCCATGGTTTTCACCATTGTTCGCGCAGCAGTTGGCGAACATGACTGGAGGCGGCACGGTTGCTCGCCCCCAATCGGCTTTTCAGATCATTGCCATGGGCCTTTGCATCCTTGATCGCCTCGCTCAGGCAATCTTGCACACGCCGCAGGTCGTCGGCACCGGGTTGCTCGATGCGGCTGACTTCGAGGGTCTCCCACAGCAAACCCAGGCTCGCGTAGCTGTCGATGTCATAGGCCATGGGTGGCACGCTGGCGGCCAG
The DNA here is from genome assembly GCA_964453495.1 of uncultured Pseudomonas sp. Taxonomy (GTDB): domain Bacteria; phylum Pseudomonadota; class Gammaproteobacteria; order Pseudomonadales; family Pseudomonadaceae; genus Aquipseudomonas. The sequence goes on from CAYVPI010000043.1 coordinate 12,442, forward strand.
GGCTTCGAGCTCCTCGACGCTGCGCAGGGTTACCCGCGCCGCCGAGGCCTTGCCCATGGCGTGCACCATGACGCCTGGATCGCGCAGGGCGATCAGGCGGTTGGCCTGGTAACCATGAGCCAGAAAGGCACCGGACATGGCCTTGCCCACCAGCAGAGCGATCACTGCATGCCCGGCCAGGCGTGCCCGCGCATAACTCTCCACGGCACCGGCCAGGGCCTGATGGATGCCCAGGGCTTCTTCGCGGCGGCCGTATGCCTGGCTCGGTACATCGACGATGGCGATAAGGGCGCGCTTGACGGGTTGATCGCGGTCGGCGGCGATAACGTCATCGATTGCGCGGGCAAGACCCCAGCCTTCCAGCAAGCCGACTTCGCCGTTGCGGGCGCGGGGGAACGCGTTGTTCGCGTCGGCGACCACGGCAATGAAACGTACGGGCTGTTCGCCCAGCACACCATCGGCGACTTTCAAGGAAGCGGCCAAGCCGGTGATTTGCGTGGCGTCGCGGCTCAGGGCCTGAAACCAGATCAGGCCACGTTGGCAATTAGCACTCATGAACGGTCTCCTTGATAAAGCGCACGCACCCTCGAAGGTTCGATCTGCGGGCCCGTGTCCAATTGCGCCAGGCGCTCAAGATAAACGTCAGCCTGTTGGCTGCGCTGCAGGGTGGGCAAGCCCAGGCCCAGCAGTTCACTGACCTGCTGGCGGATCAGCGCCACATCATCGGCCACATAACGATCCGCCAGGCCACTGGCGAAGCGTTGTTCGCCGCCGGTCAGGCTCCAGATAAACGGCCGGTCCCGCGAGTCATATTCTTCGATGCCGGCTTCCTGCTCGATCACCTGGGGGCCATTGAGGCCCAACCGGGCTTCCTGGGTCATCACCAGATAGCTGCACAGGCCAGCAGCGATGGACATGCCACCAAAGCAGCCAACACTGCCGGCGATCACGCCCACCACCGGTTGGTACTGGCGCAACTCAACGATGGCGGCATGGATATCGGCAATTGCCGCCAGGCCCAGGTTGGCTTCCTGCAGGCGCACGCCGCCGGTCTCCAGCAACAGCACCGCACGGGTGGCGATGCCGTTGCGGTTGTCCTCGGCGGCCAGTTCCAGGGCGCCGGCAATCTTGGCCCCGCCCACTTCACCGAGGCTGCCACCCTGGAACACGCCTTCGATGGCGGCAATCACCACCGGCATGCCATCGATGCTGCCCTTGGCGATGACCACGCCGTCATCGGCCTGGGGCACTACGCCCTGGCGCTCCAGCCAGGGCGACATGACCTTGGCGAACGGGTCGATCAGTTCACGGAAAGTGCCGGCATCGAGCAACGCCCGGGCGCGCTGGCGTGCGCCCAACTCGACAAAACTGTGTTGTTGCAACAAACGGCGGGTATCAGTCATGGCCAATTTCCTCCAGGCCTTGTTCCAGGCGCAGGCGTACTACGCCGGGGGTGGCGCCGAAGTCGTGGATCAACAGCGACAGGGCTGGCGGCAGGCGCTCTTCGAACAGGCGCGCGAACACCTGCTGCCAACGGGGGCCACTGCCATTGACCGAGGTTTGCACCTGGATCGACAGTTTGCCGGCCTCGCCGGGTTCGAGCAGCACCTCAAGGTCGCCCGACCCTACGCAGCCCACCAGCGCCCGGCCACGGCCCGGCTGCCCGGCAGAAAATTCGAAATACAAGGTTTCCATCAGCACTCTCCCTGCGGGAACGTATCGGCACGACCCAGTTGGTCGATAAACAGGCAGGCAGCCAGCAGGTCCGCGGCCCCTCCTGGCGATGCGTTCACCTCTAACAATTGTTGATCCAGCGCGTGCAAGCGACGGCGCCCGGCAAGGGTCGCGCTGCCGCCAGCATCCAGCACGGCCTGCGCCCCCTCTTGCATGATCTGCAGCCCTGCCGGGCCTGCGCGGTAGAGCACGCAGGTGTCGGCCAGTTCGGTCATGATCGCCAGCAACGCATCAAGCCGCGCATTCTGCTCGCCATGCCCGGCGGCGCGGCTGCGCAGCAATTGCGGCAGGGCCAATCGGGTTACCGCTGGAAAGCCCAGCTGCGCTTGTTCCCGTGCACCTCGGGCGCCATAACGCTGTGCCACTTCGGCGCCGTGGCTGTGCGGCCTGGGGGCGAAGCGGTCATCAATAAGGGCCAACTGCGCGGCACGCTGGGCCAGGGCAATCGGTGTACAGGCTTGCGGTGCCAATGCCGCTGCAGCCACCAGCAGGCCCAGGGCCCAGATGGCACCGCGGTGGGTGTTGACCCCGCCGGTGGTGGCGAGCATCGCCTGCTCGCCCTCACGGCCCAGGCGGCCCAGGGTTTCGCGCAAGGGCTGGCCGATGCCACCCAGGGTTATGGCGGCCTCTGCCATTTCCTTGAACATCGGCCACAGCGACAGCGCCGAGGCATGCATCAGCCCCAGGTGCAGGTCGGTATGGGCGCCGCTGCCACGGCGGTCGACCAGGGCGGGCTTGGGTGAAAGATCCGCCTCGTCGATCAATGCATCGACGGCGTAGTCAGCCAGGCAATCGGCCAGGGACAGGGGTTGCGACTTGAGCTCGAGTGCGTGCATTACCAACTCCTGAACTTGGCGGGCGGGTTGTACAAGCCACCGGACCACTGCACCAGGTCGGCCACGCTCTTGGCTGCGAGCAATTGGCGGCTGGCATCGGTGCGGCGGATCCCCAGGTCCTCGGGCAGCGCGATCAGGCCTTCGCGGCGCATGCGTGCGGTGTCCTTGGGGTCGTGGCGCAAGCCGATGGCGGTGACGCCGGCCACGGCAGCGATCATGGCCTGACGTTCTTCCAGCGAGCGAGCCTTGTACAGGTAGGCAATGCCCTCTTCGGTCAGCAGGTGGGTCACATCGTCGCCGTAGATCATGATCGGCGCCAATGGCATGCCGCTGTTGCGGGCGACCTCGACTGCGTCCAGGGTCTCGACAAAGGTGGGTTTACCGCCTTCCTGGAAGGTCTCGACCATCTGCACCACCAGCTTCTTGCCGCGTTCGAGCAGCGCCTCGGGGGCGTCGCCGCTGCCCTGACGCATGTCCAGCCAGGCGGGTGTGCCATGGCGGCGACCGCGCGGGTCGTGGCCCATGTTCGGCGCCCCGCCAAAACCCGCCAGGCGACCACGGGTGACGGTGGACGAGTGTCCATCGCCATCAACCTGCAGGGTCGCACCAATAAACAGGTCAACCGCGTACTGCCCTGCCAGTTGGCAGAACATGCGGTTCGAGCGCAGCGAACCGTCGCGCCCGGTGAAGAACACATCCGGGCGCGCGGCAATGTACTGCTCCATGCCCAGTTCGGTGCCGAAGCAATGCACGCTCTGCACCCAACCGCTTTCGATCGCCGGGATCAGGGTGGGATGGGGGTTGAGGGTCCAGTTGCGACAGATCTTGCCCTTCAGGCCCAGGGATTCGCCGTAGGTGGGCAGGATCAGTTCGATGGCGGCGGTGTTGAAGCCGATACCATGGTTGAGCGACTGCACATTGTGCTTTTCGTAGATGCCGCGGATGGCCATCATCGCCATCAACACATGCACCGGCTTGATGTGGCGTGGGTCGCGGGTGAACAGCGGCTCGATGTAGAACGGCTTGTCCGCCACCACCACAAAATCGACCCAGGACGCTGGGATGTCGACTCGCGGCAGTTCGCTGACATCATCCACCAATTGGTTGACCTGGACGATGACGATACCGTCGCTGAAGGCCGCCGGCTCAATCAACGCCGGGGTGTCTTCGGTGCTGGGGCCGGTGTAGATGTTGCCCGCACGGTCGGCCATGAAACCGGCTGAGAGCACCACGTTGGGGATCAGGTCGACCACCAGCCGTGCGTACAACTCGATATAGGTGTGGATGGCGCCGACTTCCAGCAGGCCATCTTCGAGCAACTGGCTGATGCGCAGGCTCTGGGTGCCGGCGAAGGAGAAGTCGAGCTTGCGCGCGATGCCACGCTCGAACAGGTCCAGGTGCTCGGGGCGCCCGACGCTGGGCATGATCATGTGCAGGTCGTGCAGCTTGCCGGGGTCGGCCTTGGCCAGGGCGCGGGAGAGGAAATCCGCCTGCTTCTGGTTGTTGCCCTCCAGCACCACGCGGTCGCCGGGCACGATCAGGGCTTCGAGGGCCGCGACGATCTTGTCCGTTGGCAGCACCACGCCATCGGCCAGGGCCCGTACCTTGTCGAGACGGCGCTGCTTCTCGCTGCGACGGCGCGACCAACCGGGCTCAGGGGTCATTGTTATTGTCATGCTCGCTCCTGGTAAATGCTGTCGTGGGCTTACCTTACGGAGCAGGTGCCCGGGGCATCAATCAACCTCGACGACGGATCGTTACGCTCAGGTTAACGATTCTGATAGACCGCATCGCTTGCATCGCTGGCAAGCCAGCGATGAGGCCAAGGAAATCGACAACAAAATCCGAGCGAACTTTCCTCGGTTCCACCCAGTGGAACCAGCTTTGATTGTCCTCGCGCCACCGTTCGCGGTTTGCTGAAAGCCGCTCAGGACAGTGCCCCGAGCGCCTATCAACAAGACCGGGCCAAAGCCCGGCTACGAGGACCGCTTGCATGCAACGACACCACCACATTCACGCCCATCCGACGCCACCTGTTTCGACTGCCACTGACCGCATCGTCTAATCCGGAGATTTCCCTATGCACGCAGCAAGCAGTGGTACCTCGCGCGGCCGTCAAGTCGCGGCCGCCGTGATCGGCAATGCCCTGGAATGGTATGACTTCATCGTCTACGGTTTTCTATCCAGCATCATCGCCCGCCTGTTTTTCCCTTCCGACAACGAATACACCTCACTGCTGATGGCCCTGGCCACTTTCGGCGTAGGCTTTTTTATGCGCCCGGTGGGTGGTGTGTTGCTCGGGCTGTATGCCGACCGCAAGGGGCGCAAGGCGGCGATGCAGTTGATCATCGCCTTGATGACCGTGGCCATCGCCATCATCGCCCTGGCCCCGGACTACGCCGCTATCGGCATTGGCGCACCGGTGTTGATCGTGTTTGCGCGCATGCTGCAAGGCTTCGCCACCGGCGGTGAATACGCCAGCGCCACGGCCTTTCTGGTGGAAAGCGCACCGGCCAACCGCCGTGGCCTGTACGGTGCCTGGCAGTTGTTCGGCCAGTGCCTGGCAGTCTTTGCCGGTGCCGGCATGGGCGCCCTGGTCACTCACACCCTGGCACCCGAAGCGCTGGATGCCTGGGGCTGGCGCGTGCCCTTTATCGTCGGCCTGTTGATCGGCCCGGTGGGGTTGTGGATGCGCCGCCACATGGAAGAGACCGAAGCCTTTCTGGACGTCAGCCAAGGCAATGTCGAGAAGCCCGTGGGCCTGCTCGAGGTGCTGCGCCAGAATCGTCGTGGCGTGCTGGTGACCATGGGTTCGACCATCAGCGGCACGGTAACCTTTTATGTGATGTTGGTGAATATGCCGACCTTCGCCTCCCGCCAACTCGGCCTGCCCCTGGACCAGGTGTTCATGGTGCAGATGCTGGCCGTGGCCCTGATGACCCTGGTCATTCCCTTGGCAGGCCTGCTCTCGGACCGCATCGGCCGACGCCCGGTGCTGTTCGCCGGCAACCTGGCGTTCTTTCTTCTGGTGTACCCGATGTTCGTCTGGGTCACCGCTGCGCCAAGCCTTGAACGCCTGCTGGCAATGCAACTGCTGTTGTGCGCCATCATTGGCGTGTGCTTCGGCCCCTCACCCACAGCCATGGCCGAGCAGTTCCCGACCCGCGTGCGCTCCACCGGCCTGGCCCTGGCCTACAACGTCTCGGTGATGCTGTTCGGCGGCTTTGCCCCCTTTATCGTCACCTGGCTGACCAAGGTCGGCGGTACACCTGTCGCACCGGCCTACTACGTGCTGTTCACCACGTTGATCGGCCTGATTTCCACCTACTACCTGCGCGAACAGGCCCCGGCGGTGCTGGAGCGCCTGCGCACCGCCCCTCTGCCCTCGACTACCCGGAGTCTCTGAATGAACAGCCCCGAAACACTGGTTGCGCCCTCCACCTGCTCGCAGCAAGCAGAGATCACTGCACTGCCCGCCGTGCAGTTGTCGGAAGCGATCCGGTTGCGTCAGTTTTCCTGCCGCGAAGTGATGCAGGCCTACCTTGGGCAAATCGAACGCTACAACCCCGAGGTCAACGCAATCGTGTCCCTGCAGCCTGACGAGCAATTACTCGCCCAGGCCGACGAGCGCGACCGCCAACTGGCGCGCGGTGAGTGGCTGGGCTGGATGCACGGCATGCCCCAGGCGGTGAAGGACCTGGCCGCCACCGCGGGCATTCGTACCACCATGGGCTCGCCGGTCTTCGCCGAGCAGGTGCCTGCCGAGGACGCCATCAGCGTCTCGCGGGTGCGGGCCAGTGGCGCGATCTTCGTCGGCAAGACCAACGTGCCGGAGTTTGGCCTGGGCTCGCAAAGCTACAACAGCGTGTTCGGCACCACCGGCAATGCCTATGACCCGAGCCTGTGCGCAGGTGGCAGTAGCGGTGGCGCCGCCGTGGCCCTGGCCCTGCGCATGCTGCCGGTAGCCGACGGCAGCGACATGATGGGCTCGCTGCGCAACCCTGCAGCCTTCAACAATGTGTTCGGCTTGCGCCCATCCCAGGGCCGCGTGCCCTTCGGCCCGGCGCCGGAGCTGTTCGTCCAGCAACTGGGCACCGAAGGGCCCATGGGGCGCAGCGTCGCCGACGTCGCCCGCCTGCTGCAAACGCAGGCCGGCTACGACAGCCGCGCACCCCTGGCTATCCGCGACAACCTGGGTGACCTGGCTGGCAGCTTGCAACGGGATTTCAAGGGCACACGCATTGGCTGGCTGGGCGATTTCAATGGCTACTTGCCCATGGAGCGCGGCGTGATGCCGCTTTGCGAAGCGGCTCTTGCGGACTTTGTCGACCTGGGCTGCGTGGTCGAGGCCTGCCAGCCCGACTACCCGATGGAACGCCTGTGGCAGACCTGGCTGGTGCACCGCCAGTGGCTGGTACAGGGCAACATTGGCAAGCTGTATGCCGACCCGGCCAAGCGCGCCCTGCTCAAGCCCGAAGCCATCTGGGAGGTGGAAAGCGGTTTGCACCTCAATGCCGCCGACGTCTACCAGGCTTCGGTCGACCGCAGCGACTGGTACCGGGCCCTGGGCAAACTCTTCGAGTGTTACGACTACCTGCTGCTGCCCAGTGCACAAATGTTTCCTTTTGATGCAGACGTGCACTGGCCAAAGGCTATCGCGGGACGCCCCATGGACACCTATCACCGCTGGATGGAGGTCGTGATCGGCGCCACCCTCGCCGGCTTGCCAGCCATGAACGTACCCGTAGGCTTCAACCCGGCAGGCTTGCCCATGGGCCTGCAAATCATAGGCCCGGCCCAGGCCGACCTGGCGGTTTTGCAACTGGCCCATGCCCATGAACAGCTCACCCAGTGGGTCAACAATTGCCCACCTGGGCTACTCGGCGAGGTGCGTTAGTTATTTTTTGCAACAGGCCGAATACAATCGGCCTGTAACTTGCTATTACAGCGCAAGGATCAGTTTCTGCGGGAGACATCATGCTGAGCAAAGACGAAGGCGGTACCGTGCGCTCTGTGGAGCGCGCCTTGAAAATTGTCGAATTGCTGGGCGAGCATCAGGAACTGGGGCTTGAAGAGTTGCATTATTTGACCGGCCTGCCCAAGGCTACCGTTTCACGGTTGCTGCACACCCTGCAAGAACAGGGTTGGCTGTACCGCGGCCTGACCGACCGGCGCTACCGCCTCTGCGCCAAGCGCCTGTTCGGCGATGCCGGCCGGCGTTTGCGCGGCGCGCTGGTGGAACAGTCGGCACCGTTTCTACAGGAACTGAGCGAGCATACCGGGCTGGTCGCGGACCTGTCGTACTTCGACGGCGACGACCTGGTGGTGGTCGAAACCAGCATCCCGTCCGGGCTGCGCAAGCGTTACCCGCTCAACCGCATGGCCATTGGCGAACCCGCCAGCCTGGTGCACTCGGCCATGGGCAAGGCGTGCCTCGGGGCGCTGGATACTGAAGCTCTCGAACACCTGGCCGAGCGTCACAAGGTCAACGTCGACGACTTGCATGAGGTTCATGAACATGCCCATACCCTGGGTTTCGGCGAACGTACCGAGGGGCACTGGGAGTACCCGATTCGCCTGCCCTTCCTGATTCGTGCGGTGGCCTTGCCGGTGTACGCTCAGGAGCGGCTGGTGGGCAGTATCGCCCTGCACTGGCCTAGCGACCATGGCTGCGTCGAGCAGGTGCATGAGCGCCACATGGGCCGCCTGGCTGAAACCGTCGGCCAGTTGCAGCAACGGTTGGCCTGACCGCTGGCATTGGCACGCCCGCCAATGGATTTGGCACCAGCGCCAAGCACCTTGCACGCTAGCAGCCGATACTTACCCCCATGAGGTCAATGGAGTGGACCATGTTCGGCTTGGTGCTGCGGCTTGCGCTGTTGACGGCGCTGCCGTTCATTCTGATTTTTTTCGTGATGCCCATGCCGGGGCTTGCTCCGGCATGGGACTTCGCCAATGCCGCCGGCCTGTTGGCGGCGATCATCCTGCTGTTGTTGTTCGTGTACCACGGCCGCCCGCTGCTGCGACCCTTTTTCGATGGCAAGTTCTTCATGGTCCTGCACCGCGACCTGGGTTACCTGGTAGTGATTTTCCTGCTATTGCATGTCGGCATTCTGTTGCTCGATGAGCCCTTGCTGCTCGATGAACTGCTGCCTTGGGCGGCGTACTTCATGTTGGCGGGCGTGCTGGCCACGCTGTTGCTTATCGCATTGATCCCGCTGAGCCTGCCGTCGCTGCGGCACAAGGTCTGGCCTCGACACGCCTCGTTCAAGCACTGGCATTACTGGCTTGGCGTGGCAATCGTGGTGCTGGCAGCGGTTCATATCCTCGGTGCCGGGTTCTATACCGGCACCTTGTGGAAGGGCCTGCTGTGGTGCGCACTCACAGGCGCAGCGCTGCTCTGGCCCAAGCTGTCAGCGCCGATGCCCAGGCACGGCGCAGGGCACCGTAGACGGCGCACCGCCTTTCTCGCCAGCCGCCTGACGCTCGGGCTTTGGCTGGGCGCGCTGGTGCTGGCAGGCCTTTTCGCCCTGTTGGCCAACAGCGATTTCCCGCTATGAACTGGCGCTACGGATTGGCTGCACTGATCGGCGCCGGTCTGCTGGCTACGGCAGTGCATTGGGCTCACACCGAGCAAGTGCGCAAGCGCCCACTGCTGCCGATCAACTTCGACCACCGCACCCATGGCCAGGTCAATTGCCTGACCTGCCACCACGATTACCAGGACAAATCCCAGGCCGGCGCGGCGGACCGCACCTGTGTGCTCTGCCACAAGCAAACGCCGGCGCTGGCAGTACGCATCGAAGCAGACTTCCATAGCTTGTGTCGCGGTTGTCATCTGCAACAGTTGCAACGGGTCAAGGCCAGCGGGCCGGTGCAGGCCTGCCGACAATGCCATACCCCTGCGCCAATACCCGCTCGATAAAAACCGTGTTGCGACGCACGACTTATTCCATCCTGCGGAACGCAATCAAGTTGCTCTTTGCCGGCAACTTTTCAGAATGGACACCCACCCAGCCGGGCACATTATAAAAATAACGGGTAGTCTAAACATGCATTCCAAGGCGCTATTTCTTGTAGGGTTGCTGGGTTGTTCCGTCGTCACCAACGCCAGTGCCGGCGATTTTATCGAAGACAGCCGTACCGCCGTTCGCTACAGCCAGTTCTACTGGAAAGAAAACCACGACGGTGGCGTCGGGCCAACCCGTGACGAATGGGTGCAAGCGGCCCTGTTCAATTTCAATTCCGGTTGGTTCCAGGACATCCTCGGCCTGGACTACAGCTACGGCCTGGCCGATGACCTGAACGTCGGTGACGACGCCACCAGCATCAGCAACCTTGAAGCCGGCGACACCGTGCAATCACCCCATGGCATCGCCAAGCCGATCGAAGCGTACCTGCGCAGCCGATTTGAAACGGATGTTGGCGTGTTCAACGCAGGCGTAGGCAAGAAGATTCGTCGCTATGGCCAGTACCGTGACGATGTGACGCGTATCCTGCCGGCTTCAACAGTGGGGTTCGACCTTGGCTACACCGTGGGCGGCCTGGACATGCGCTACAGCGATATCAATGCCTTCAGCCCGCGCAACGAGAACGGCTGGGGTGATGACCTGACCAACTTCCAGGGCAAGAAGATCGACCAGTTGCAACTCTATGCTTTGAGTTACCGCTTACCCGAGGGCAGCAACCTGCAGTTCGAATACGCGCTGTCCGAAGACTACCTGCGCGAAGCCATGGCCAAGTGGGAGCACAGTTTCGAATTGGCCCCGGGGCAAAACCTGGACCTGTATGTGACCCATGGCATGCAGGAAGATGCCGGCAATTTGTTCGAGTACGGCGGCGTGCGCGGCCTTTATGATCCAGAAACTTCCCATGATGCGCGGTTTACCGATGTATCGGCCAAGTACCGCTTTGGTGCCTATTACCTGGGCATGTCCTATAACAAAGTCAGCGGCGATGATTTCGACCGGCTGTTTTTTGCCAAGGACCATGGCACCTGGAACAGCAGCGCGAAGTTGTTCTACTACTTCGGCGTGGAAGATGAAGAGATGTTCAAGTACTCCGGCGGGATGACCTTCGCCGACCTCGGCCTGCCACAACTGAGCCTGGATGTGTACTACGCCATGAGCGACCACGCCGCCGGCTACAACGGCTTTTCCCGCCGAGAATTCCAGAGCATCTTGCAATACAACTTCACCGGGTGGCTCAAGGGCTTGAACCTGGCCTGGCTGCATGACGAGTTCCACACCAAGGGCGAAGCGGACGGCGTTACCCGCTTCACCAATTCCCTTGGGCCGGCGGGGATCATCACCCATAACGCCGAGCGGGTTTACCTGAACTACATCTACACGTTCTGATTCGCAGCCCGGCATCGGGCTGCGTTATGGAGCTGATCAGGCAGAAACCGGCACCGACGTCTGCCCATCGATGGCCACAGGTGCATCCTTTACCGCGCCCAGGCTGCGCGACTCGGCCTCGATATCCTCGGCACTGCGGTGGCGGTAGTCGCTGTAGAGCCATTTCACCAGGCCGTAAGCCATGGCGACCAACAGGAACAGGAACGGAATCGAGGTCAGAATCACCGAAGTCTTCACCGTCTTGAGGGAGATCTGGTTGGCGATCATGGTCAGCGGCACCAGTGCCAGCATCACGCACCAGAACAGGCGCAGGAAGGGCGATGGATCGCGGCCTTCGGGCAGGTTGCGGGTGGTGGCAGCGGCCACGGTATAGGCTGATGCGTCGATGTGCGATGCCAGAAAAATCACCATCACGAACAGGTAGAACGCGGTGGCCAGGCTCGACATGGGGAAGCCATCGAGCAAGCGGGTAATCGCCACCTCACCGCCTTGGCTGGCGACAATGGCGGGCACGTCGAGTTGGCCCTGGATAAGCTGGTCGATGCCATAGCCGCTGAGGCTACCGAAGATCACCCAGCAGCTGACACTGCCACCGAGTAGCAGCGCCGCCGAGACTTCCTTGAGAGTGCGCCCACGGGAAACACGGGCGACGAAAATCGACACCGCAGGCGTGTAGGAAATCGCCCAGAACCAGTAGAACACTGTCCAGTCGCGGGTGAATTCACCGCTGCCCGAAGGGTCGGTGAACAGGCTCATGTGCAGGAAGTTGGAGAACATCAGGCCCACACCGTTGACCGTGTTGTTGACGATAAACCCGGTTGGCCCCACCACCAGCACGGCCAGGGCACAGAACAGCGCGCCCCAGCAGACCATGCTGGCCAGGCGTTGCATGCCGCCTTCAAGGCCGATGTAGGAACTGAGCGAAAAGATACTGGCGATCAGCAGGACGATGCCGGCCTGCATGGCAAAACTGTTTTCCAGGCCCGTGAGGTTGGACAGGCCGTTGGAGAAGGTCAGCGTGGTCACCACCATGGTCACGGTGAGGCCGCCAAAGGTGCCGATCAGAAACAGGATATCCACCAGCCGCCCGACCGGGCCATCGGCCTTGAAGCCGGTGACCGCCTCGATGATGCCGGCCAGGCTGAGCTTGTCGTGCTTGCGTACATGGTAGTAGTAGGCCATGGCCATGCCTCCTACCGCGTAGCAGGCCCAGGTGCCGAAGCCCCAGTGGAAGAAGGCATAGGCGATGCTCATGTCCAGGGCCTGGGTCGATTTGGCGGCGATGTTCAAGCCTGGCGTGTTGTAGTAATAGGCCCATTCCACCAGTCCCCAATAGAGAGTAGCGGAACTCAAGCCCGCGCAGATGAACATGAAGATCCAGGGAATGGTCTTGAACTCGGGCTGGCCCGAACCCAGGCGGATGTTGCCGTACTTGCTGAAAATGATGAACAGCGAACCCACGACGAACGCCAGGAAAATCACCAGCACCGGGGCCGACAACAGACTGGTGGCGGACAGGAACAAGTGGCTGGCGACCTGCTCGGAACGCGCCGGGAAGGCGGCCAGGGCAAACACGGTGAGGAAGATCGAGACGACGCTGACCACGATCAGCAAGTAGTCCTTGCTGGCTTTTGGCAGCTCGGCATCGGGCTGGGCCGCGGATGCTTTCACGGATACTTTCATGGGGGAACCTTCTTTAACCGGCTGTGTTGGAGTTGTTGTGCACGGAGGCGGCCCAGTATAGGAACGGGGTGAAAGTGCCTAACATCCAGGATTGGCGATACCTATATCTGGATTGGCGAAGTGAGTTGGCGTTGGCCCCGTCCCCTCACCCCAGCCCTCTCCCCGCTGGGAAGAGGGTTGGGGTGAGGGGTGGCCGGGTGCATTGGTCGATGCGGTGTCGGATGAAGTTGAGGCGCAGGCTTTGGCAATAGAACAATGATTATGGGCTGATGTTGCGGCATTCCGATTGCAGCGAAGAAAACGACGCGAAATCGACTCCTACTTCGTACTCTGCACCTGCTGATCGGCATGATACGAAGACCGCACCAACGGCCCGGATGCCACGTTCTTGAAGCCCATGCGCAACCCTTCCTCGGCAAACCAGGCAAAAGTGTCCGGGTGCACGAAGCGCTGCACCGGCAAGTGGCTGCGTGAAGGTTGCAGGTATTGGCCCAGGGTCAGCATGTCGACTTGATGCTCGCGCATGCGCTGCATCACTTCGATCACTTCTTCATCCGTTTCGCCCAGCCCCAGCATCAACCCGGACTTGGTCGGCACGCCCGGCACCCGCTGTTTGAATTTCTCCAGCAAATCCAGCGACCATTCGAAATCCGAACCCGGCCGTGCCGCCCTGTACAGTCGTGGCACTGTTTCCAGGTTGTGATTGAACACATCCGGTGGCTCCTGCTCGGTAATGGCCAGGGCCACGTCCATGCGCCCGCGGTAATCGGGCACCAGGGTTTCCAGCTGGATGCCCGGCGACAGTTTGCGGATCTCGCGCAGGCAATCGACGAAGTGCTGGGCGCCGCCGTCGCGCAGGTCGTCGCGGTCCACGGAGGTGATGACCACGTACTTCAAGCGCAGGTCGGCGATGGCGATGGCCAGGTTCTTCGGCTCATCCACATCCAGGGGCTTGGGCCGGCCGTGGCCGACATCGCAGAACGGGCAGCGTCGGGTGCAGATGTCGCCCATGATCATGAACGTGGCCGTGCCGCCGGAGAAGCACTCGCCCAGGTTCGGGCACGATGCCTCCTCACACACGCTGTGCAACTTGTGCTTGCGCAGCAAGGCCTTGACCCGCGCCACCTCAGGCGAGGTGGGGATCTCCACGCGGATCCAGTCGGGTTTGCGTGGCACCTCTTCGGTAGGCAGGATTTTTACCGGAATACGCGCCACCTTCTCGGCGCCGCGCAGTTTAACGCCGGCCTCCAGCGGTTGCGGGCGGGTGGCGACAGTCTGGGTCTGGTTCATGATCATGCTCCGGGGTCAGCCGCGGTAGTAACGTTGCGCCACGAATGGCGTGCGCACCACCAACATTGGCACCAACTTGCCACGCACCTGGGCAAAGACTTCCGTCTCCAGCGCAGCAAAGGCGCTTTCCACGTAGCCCATCGCCAGGGGCCCGCCCAAGCTGGGGCCAAAGCCGCCACTGGTGACGCGGCCGATGACGTGCTCCTGGGCATTGACGATCAGGGTGCCTTCGCGCACCGGCACCCGCTCCTTGGGCAACAGGCCGACACGCTTGCTGACCACCCCTTCGCGCTGGTGGGCGAAGATACGCTCGGCACCTGGGAAACCACCGGCCCGAACACCGTCGACCCGCCGCGCCTTGGAAATCGCCCAGGCCAGGCTGGCCTCGATCGGCGTGGTGCGCTGTTCCATGTCGTGGCCGTACAGGCACAGGCCCGCTTCCAGGCGCAGGGAATCGCGCGCGCCCAGGCCGATGGCCTTGACCTCGGGTTCGGCCAGCAGGGAGCGGGCAAGCATTTGCGCATCCTGCACCGGCACTGAAATTTCATAGCCATCTTCACCGGTGTAGCCCGAGCGGCTGACGTAGCACTCGACCCCGAGCAACTTCACCTTGGCGAACTGCATGAAGGTCATGGCTTTGACTTCCGGTGCCAGACGGCTCAACACCGTGGCTGCCAACGGGCCCTGCAAGGCGAGCAATGCACGGCTGTCGAACAGCGACTCGACGTCGCACTGGCCTTCCAGGTGCTGCTTGAGGTGGGCCAGGTCCTGCTCCTTGCAGGCGGCGTTGACCACCAGGAACAGGTAGTCGCCGGCGTTGGCCACCATCAGGTCGTCGAGAATGCCGCCATCGGCATTGGTGAACAGGGCGTAACGTTGCATGCCCACGGGCAGGTCGATGATATCCACCGGCACCAGGGCCTCCAGGGCCTTGGCGGCGCCCGCGCCGTGCAGGCGGATCTGGCCCATGTGCGAGACGTCGAACAGGCCGGCTTGCTCGCGGGTGTGCAGGTGTTCCTTCATTACGCCCAAGGGGTATTGCACCGGCATTTCGAAGCCGGCGAAGGGGACCATGCGCGCGCCCAGTTCCAGGTGCAGGGTGTGCAGTGGGGTTTTTTGTAGTTGTTCGGTGGTCATGGGAGACTCCTTGGATTTTTTGTTGGGTTTGGGGTCGACCCCTCACCCCAGCCCTCTCCCCATGGGGGAGAGGGCGCAGATTTGTGTGAGTTTCAGCAAATGTTACGGGACGCCCGAGATCAGTCCCCTCTCCCTCTGGGAGAGGGCTAGGGTGAGGGGTTGGCTTTCAGCACTCAATAATATTCACCGCCAACCCTCCCCTCGCCGTCTCCTTGTACTTGCTCTTCATATCCGCCCCCGTCTGGCGCATGGTGCGAATTACCTTATCCAGCGAAACGTGATGCTGCCCATCCCCGCGCAAGGCCATGCGTGCGGCATTGATGGCCTTGACCGAGCCCATGGCATTGCGCTCGATGCACGGCACCTGTACCAGCCCGCCAATGGGGTCGCACGTCAGCCCCAGGTTATGTTCCATGCCGATCTCGGCGGCGTTCTCGACCTGTTGCACCGTGCCGCCCAGCACCTCACACAAGGCACCGGCCGCCATGGAACAGGCCACGCCGACTTCACCCTGGCAGCCAACTTCGGCGCCGGAGATCGAAGCGTTTTCCTTGTAGAGAATGCCGATGGCGGCCGCAGTGAGCAGGAAGCGCACCACGCCGTCTTCATTGGCACCGGGGATAAAGCGCACGTAGTAGTGCAGTACCGCCGGAATGATGCCGGCCGCGCCGTTGGTGGGTGCGGTGACCACACGGCCGCCGCTGGCGTTTTCCTCGTTCACCGCCAGGGCGTAGAGGTTGACCCAGTCCAGCACCGAGAGGCTGTCCCTGATGTTGGCTTCCGGGTTGGTGCTGAGCTGGCGATGCAAGGCGGCGGCGCGGCGTTTTACCTTGAGCCCGCCGGGCATGATGCCTTCGTTTTTGCAGCCCGCCAGCACGCAGTCCTGCATCACTTGCCAGATATGCAGCAGCCCTTGGCGAGTCTGCTCCGGGCTGCGCCAGGCCTTCTCGTTCTCGGCCATCAACTGGCTGATCGAAAGACCGTGCTGGCTGCATTGGGCCAGTAGCTCGCGCCCGCTCAGAAACGGGAAGCGCAGGGGCGTGCGGTCTTCGATGATGCGGTCGACGCCGACCGCCTCTTCGTCCACCACAAACCCGCCACCCACCGAGTAATACTCACGGCTGCGCAGCTGCAAGCCGGCTGCATCGAAGGCCCGCAGGATCATGCCGTTGGGATGATAGGGCAAGGGCTTGCGGATCATCGCCAAGTGTTCTTTCTCGACGAAGCGAATGGTCTTCTCGCCCAGCAGCGACAGCGTGCCGGAGCCGCGAATCATTGCCAGCCGGTCAGCCACACCCGATGTATCGACGGTGTCCGGGTACTCCCCTTCCAGCCCCAACAGCACGGCCTTGTCGCTACCATGGCCCTTGCCGGTGGCGCCGAGTGAACCATATAGCTCGGCACGCAGGCTATGCACCTGAGCCAGCAAACCGTCGGCCTTGAGGCCTTCGGCAAAGCGCACGGCCGCGCGCATCGGCCCCACCGTGTGGGAACTGGATGGGCCGATGCCCACCTTGAACAGATCAAAAACACTCAGCGACATACATCCCTCCGCAAATCGAACCCTGATGGATGATCAGGCCGGGTAAACCGGGAACAGCGCGCAAAGCCCGGCCACTTGCTTGGCCACCTGGGCCTCGACATCGGCATCGCCGAGGTGGTCGAGGATGTCGCAGATCCAGGTTGCCAGGGCACGGCATTCCGGCACCTGAAAGCCCCGAGTGGTGACGGCCGGGGTACCGATGCGCAGGCCGGAGGTCACGAACGGCGACTGCGGATCGTTGGGCACGGCGTTCTTGTTCACGGTGATGTGGGCACGGCCCAGGGCCGCGTCGGCGTCCTTGCCGGTGATGCCCTGGCGGATCAGGCTGACCAGGAACAGGTGGTTGTCGGTGCCACCGGAGACCACATCGTAACCGCGCTGACGGAAGATTTCCGCCATGGCCTGGGCGTTCTTGATGACCTGGAACTGGTACTCCTTGAAGCCTGGCTCCAGCGCTTCCTTGAAGCACACTGCCTTGGCCGCGATCACATGCATCAGCGGCCCGCCCTGCCCGCCCGGGAACACCGCCGAGTTGAGTTTCTTCTCCAGCTCAGGGTCGGCCTTGGCCAGGATCAAACCACCACGCGGGCCGCGCAGGGTCTTGTGGGTGGTGGTGGTGACCACATCGGCGTATGGCAGCGGATTGGGATACAGGCCGGCAGCGACCAGGCCCGCCACGTGGGCCATGTCGACAAACAGATAAGCCCCGACCTTGTCGGCGATCTGACGGAAACGCGGGAAGTCCAGGGTTTTCGAATAGGCCGAGAAGCCTGCAACAATCATCTTCGGCTTGTGCAGGGCGGCCAGGCGCTCGACCTCGTCGTAATCGATCAGGCCGTTGGCGTCGATGCCGTATTGCACCGCATTGTACAGCTTGCCGGACGAACTGACCTTGGCGCCGTGGGTCAGGTGGCCGCCATGGGCCAGGCTCATGCCCAGCAGGGTGTCACCGGGTTGCAGCAGCGCGAGATAGACCGCAGCGTTGGCCTGGGAACCGGAGTGCGGCTGGACATTGGCGTAACCTGCACCGAACAGTTGCTTGGCGCGGTCGATGGCCAGTTGCTCGACCACATCGACGTGTTCGCAGCCACCGTAATAGCGCTTGCCCGGGTAACCCTCGGCGTACTTGTTGGTCAGCTCGGTGCCCTGGGCCTGCATCACCTGCGGGCTGGTGTAGTTCTCCGAGGCGATCAGTTCGATATGGTCTTCCTGGCGTTGTGCTTCGCGGCAGATGGCGGCGAACAGCGCTGGGTCGAAATCGGACAGAGTCAGGCTTTTATGGAACATGTTCGGTTTTCCTTCTTGTTCGGATGACAGACAAGGCTTAAGTGCCGGGCCCGGTGCGTGGCCGGGCCCGCGCGATCAGGCTTCCTGGTAGATCGACATGGGTGGGCAGGCGCAGGCCAGATTGCGGTCGCCGTAGACGTTGTCCACGCGCCCTACCGGCGGCCAGTACTTGCCGTCGATCAGCGAGGCCACCGGGTACACCGCCAACTCGCGGCTGTAACCGTGGCTCCACTCCCCGACCAGTTCGGCGGCCGTGTGCGGCGCGTTCTTCAGCGGGTTGTCGTGCTTGTCCAGGGTGCCGTTTTCCACCGCGCGGATTTCCTCGCGGATGCTGATCATGGCGTCACAGAAACGGTCCAACTCTTCCTTGGATTCGCTCTCGGTAGGCTCGACCATCAAGGTGCCCGCCACCGGGAAGGACATGGTCGGGGCATGGAAGCCGTAATCGATCAGGCGCTTGGCCACGTCTTCGACGCTGATGCCGCTGCTGTCCTTGAGCGGGCGCAAGTCGAGAATGCACTCGTGGGCCACCAGGCCGTTCTCGCCGGTGTAAAGCACTGGGTAGTGCTCCTCCAGGCGCCGGGCAATGTAGTTGGCACTCAAAATTGCCAACTGCGATGCACGCTTGAGGCCTTCGCCGCCCATCATGCGAATGTACATCCAGGTGATCGGCAGGATGCTGGCGCTGCCGTACGGCGCCGCGCAGACCGCGCCTTCCTTGCGTTCCATGTGGCCATGGCCGGGCAGGAACGGCGCCAGGTGCGCCTTGACCCCGATCGGGCCGACGCCCGGGCCGCCACCACCGTGGGGGATGCAGAAGGTCTTGTGCAGGTTCAGGTGCGAGACGTCGCCACCGAACTTGCCCGGTGCGCACAGGCCGACCATGGCGTTCATGTTGGCGCCGTCCAGGTACACCTGGCCGCCATGGTCATGGATGATTTCGCAGATGCGGCGGATGCCGTCTTCGAACACACCATGGGTCGATGGATAGGTGATCATCAGCGCGGCCAGGCGCTCCTGGTGCAGCTCGGCCTTGCGTTGCAGGTCGGCCACATCGACGTTGCCACGGGCATCGCAATCAACAACTACCACACGCATGCCCGCCATTTGCGCGGTGGCCGGGTTGGTGCCGTGGGCCGACGACGGGATCAGGCACACATCACGTCCCGCCTCGCCACGGCTGGCATGGTAAGCGCGGATGGCCAGCAGGCCTGCGTACTCACCCTGGGAACCGGCGTTGGGTTGCAGGGACATGGCGTCGTAACCGGTGGCGGCGCAAAGCATGGCCTCCAGTTCGTCGGTCAACTGGCGATACCCCAGCGACTGCTCGGCCGGCGCAAACGGATGCAAGGCACCGAACTCGGGCCAGGTGACGGGGATCATCTCGCTGGCGGCATTGAGCTTCATGGTGCACGAGCCCAGGGCGATCATGGTGCGGTCCAGGGCCAGGTCCTTGTCGGCCAGGCGGCGCAGGTAACGCATCAGCTCGGTTTCGGAGTGGTAACGGTTGAACACTTCGTGCTGCAAGAATGGCGTTTCGCGCAGCAAGGCCAGCGGCAGGCAGTCGCCGGTGCTGGCGGCAAGTGCGGTGAAGTCCGGCAGGCTCTGGCCTTGAGCGGCGAAAACTGCCCACAGGGCCTCGACGCTGGCCTGCTCGCAGGTTTCGTCCAGCGCCACACCCACACGTACATCGTCGATCAAGCGCAGGTTCAGACGTGCGGCCTCGGCAGCGGCCAGTACCTCACTGACCGGCTGCGCGGTCACGACACTGACGCTGTCGAAGAAGTGCTCCTGTTCGACCTTGTGCCCAAGCTGCTGCAGGCCCTGCACCAGGATCGAGGTCAGGCGGTGCACACGCCGGGCGATCTGCTCCAGACCTTGGGGGCCGTGATAGACCGCGTACATGCTGGCGATGTTAGCCAGCAGCACTTGCGCAGTGCAGATGTTGCTGGTGGCCTTCTCGCGGCGAATGTGCTGTTCACGGGTCTGCATGGCCAGGCGCAGGGCCGGCTTGCCGAAACGGTCGATGGACACGCCAACCAGGCGGCCCGGCATGTCGCGTTTGAAAGCATCGCGGGTTGCAAAGAAGGCTGCATGAGGGCCGCCAAAGCCCAGCGGTACGCCAAAGCGTTGGGCGCTGCCCAGCACCACGTCGGCACCGAATTCGCCGGGCGGGGTCAGCAGGGTCAGGGCCAGCAGGTCAGCGGCCACGGCCACCAGGGCACCGGCTTCATGGGCACGTTGCACCAGGGCGCGATGGTCGGCGATGTCACCAGTACTGGCCGGGTACTGCAACAGCAGACCGAAGTAGCCGTCCAGGCCTTGACGCTCAAGCTCCGCTTCTTCACCGATGACCACCTCGATACCCAGCGGCTCGGCACGGGTGTGCAGCACGTCGAGGGTTTGCGGGTGGCAATGGCGCGAAACGAAAAACGCCGGGGCCTTGTTCTTGGCCAGGCGCTTGCAGAAGGTCATGGCTTCGGCGGCGGCCGTGGCTTCGTCGAGCAAGGAGGCATTGGCGATTTCCATGCCGGTCAGGTCGCTGACCAAAGTCTGGAAATTCAACAACGCTTCCAGGCGCCCCTGGGAAATTTCAGGCTGGTACGGCGTGTAAGCGGTGTACCAGGCCGGGTTCTCCAGCAGGTTACGCAGGATCGGCGTCGGCGTGTGGCAAGGGAAATAGCCCTGGCCGATGTGGTTGCGAAACAGCTCGTTCTTCGCGGCAATGGCCTTGATCGCGGCCAGGGCCTCGGTCTCGCCCTGCCCCTTGGACAGTTCGAGCACGCTGGTGCCCTTGATGCTTTCGGGGATGACGCTGTCGATCAGGGCCTCGAGCGAGTCGTGGCCGGTCAGCGTCAGCATGGCGTCGATATCGCCGTCGCGCGGGCCGATATGGCGGGCGATGAACTCGTTGTCAGTGCCCAGCGGGATCTGTGCTGTGGTCATGTCGGCGGCCTCGGGTCAGGCGTTGTCGGCCAGGAAACGGTCGTAACCGTCCTGGTCCATCAGGCTGTCGAGATCGCTCGCGTTGGCCACGCGAATGCGGAAGAACCAGCCGGCCTGCATGGGCGAGGCATTGACCAGTTCAGGGTCGTTGGCCAGGTCTTCGTTGACCGCGACCACTTCGCCGGTCAACGGCATGCTGATGTTGCTGGCGGCCTTGACCGATTCCAGCACCGCGACTTCATTACCCTCACCGTACTGGCCCAGCTCCGGCAATTGCACGAACACCACGTCGCCCAATGCTTCCTGGGCGAAGGTGGTGATGCCCACGGTCAACTCGCCGCTCTCTTCCAGGCGCAGCCATTCGTGTTCAGGGGTAAAACGCAGAGTGCTCATGGATCTTCCTCTTGTTATCAGGTGGGTCCCGGTGCAGGACTGATTGAACAAGAGCAAGGGTGGTGCCAACTATTATTTATCGTTATTTTTCAATGACTTAAATAACTTATAAGTGTTTTGACTTTCAAGGATGGAGCGATTTCGCTCCGCCCGGACACGCACGATCAACTGCCATTTAATGGCCAACCCGGCGAACGGCGCGGCTTGCGACACATTGGAGCGAAATCACTCCAGCGGAGCGAAATCGCACCAGTTCAGTTGGGCTCTTCACAAAAAGGAATGTCATAACTATGCGGCAAACCATCGCAGGATAGTAGTCACATACAACACTTCCTCCGTTACCACGTCGCTGTAGCCAAACCATCCCTGCAGCAGATCCACGAAAAATTGGTAGATGAAGTCTAAACATTTTGCCGGCATCAGGAGATTTTCTCCAAAGTACATCTAGGGAAACTCTGAAGAAGACTTCCAAATCTGGTGAAATACCCACCTGACACGAACAC
>CAYVPI010000044.1:0-34065 GCA_964453495.1 uncultured Pseudomonas sp.
GCACAGGTGCCAAGGGTCCATGTAAAGGCCTGCTTCGGACTGCACGATCGGATGGCGATTGAGCAGCTGAAGAAGTTGATCCTGATTGGGGTGATCGACTCCCCGACGCCTAAGTCCAGGATGCTGTATCCCGCATTTCCGGTTTGGTTTGCCCAGCTGGTATTTCCGGATCTCCACCGGCGCTTCAACTAATCATCCGGAGAGATTGCCCAGCAGTCAGCTGGGCAGCTTGAACAAGGTCGAACCGGCAACGGTCACTTTCCAAAACTGACGCGGTAGAAGTCGGCCCCGTGCAGCTCTGGATCTGAGCGGAAAACCGCTACCTTGAAGCCGGCGGCGGCAAGATCAGCCGGCATGTTGGCTTTGCCCCAGCGCCTGGCCTGGGTTTCGGTCATAGGCTTGTCCAGTTGGCCGAGGCCGAATTTGATGGGCAGCTTGATCATGGTGTTGTTCCTGGTTGATCGGATTTGATCTCAGGGTCGCACCTGCCGCCAAAACCCCAAGCAGCAGCACTAAAAGCGCCCGCCGGCCAGGGATGCCGAGCGGAAAATTTCTCCCGGCTTCCTGGCTCAGCCGCTAGGAGGTAGACTAATGCTGTACATATAGACAGTATTAACCATGCGCGCTCAATATCTCGGCATCCACTCACCTGCAGCAGCACCGACTGCATTCGGCGGCCAGGCTAGCTGCGGCTTCCCTTCGCCGGCAGCTGACTACCAGCAGCCCGATCTGTCCCTTGATCAGCGCGTAGGGATGGGCAAATCCTCTTCGATCTTCCTTTTCCAGGCCTGCGGCAACTCTATGACAGGGGCCGGCATCTTCGACGGCGATGTCCTGGTGGTGGACAAGGCAAAGAGCCCCCAGCCAGGGGATGTGGTGCTTGCGATTGTCGGGGCCGAGTTCCTGGTTAAGCGCCTGCAGTTCAACCGCGAGGGCCGGGCAATGCTGGTGGCCGAAAACGACCAGTACCCGCCGTTGGTGCTGGGTGACGCCGAGGAGCTGGAGGTGTGGGGGGTGTGCGTGTGGGTGCTGCACGCTTTGTCGTGAGCTGGCTATGACCATCGCACTGATCGACGCCAACGCCTTCTACTGTTCGGCCCAGACGCTGTTCGAGCCGTGGCTGAGGGATCGCCCGGTAGTGGTTGCCAGCAACAATGATCTGAGGGATTGCTTCCGTTAGTAAATGAATTACAGTCCGCACCACCTTGATAGAAGCCTGAGAAATTACATTCCAGCCTCTGAAGGGGAGTCATCTGGATGGTGTTTAAGGCTGTGAAATGAGGCTGCTGCCCTGGGAAGAATGTCTCCAGCGACTACCGGCCTACTGCGAAAAGGTGGGACTGCCTGGCACGGCGAAGGAGTTTGTTGCCGCCCTCAAGACCCAGCTGGAGGAAACCGCGCAGCAGCTGGATGAAAAATTCCCTTCTTGCCGAGGTGACGTATCGATCAACGAAGCCGGCGAACCGGTGCTGCGCCGAGTGGTCGCGCGGGACATCCCGCCTTCGGCCATCTCGCTGCAGACGGCGCTTATGCAGCGCATGCCGGCCAGGCACGTGCTCGACATCATGGCCAACATTGAGCATTGGATTCAGTTCACTCGACATTTCGGGCCGATGTCCGGCAATGAGCCAAAGCTCAAAGAACCGGCCGAGCGCTACCTGATGACGATCTTCGCCATGGGCTGCAACCTCGGCCCTAACCAGGCCGCGCGGCATCTGGCCGGGAATGTCACCCCGCACATGCTCTCCTACACCAACCGTCGCCACCTCTCGCTGGAGAAACTGGACAAAGCCAATCGGGAACTGGTCGAGCTCTATCTGCAGCTCGACCTGCCCAAGCTGTGGGGCGACGGCAAGGCGGTGGCCGCGGACGGTACGCAGTTCGACTTTTATGACGACAACCTGCTGGCCGGTTACCACTTCCGCTACCGCAAGATGGGGGCTGTGGCATACCGACATGTGGCCAACAACTACATCGCCGTGTTCCAGCACTTCATCCCGCCTGGTATCTGGGAGGCAATCTATGTGATCGAGGGGTTGCTCAAGGCCGATCTCAGCGTCGAGCCGGACACGGTCTACTCAGACACCCAGGGCCAATCGGCCACGGTGTTCGCCTTCACTCACCTGCTGGGCATTAACCTGATGCCGCGTATCCGCAACTGGCGCGACCTGGTGATGTGCCGGCCGGATCGCGGCGTTTCCTATAAACACCTCAACCGTCTGTTCACCGACACCGCCGACTGGCACCTGATCGAAACCCACTGGCAGGATCTGATGCAGGTCGCGTTGTCGATCCAGGCCGGCAAGATTTCCTCGCCCATGCTGTTGCGCAAGCTTGGCTCCTACAGCCGGCGCAACAAGCTCTACCATGCGGCGCAGGCGCTGGGCAGTGTGATCCGGACGATCTTCCTACTCAATTGGATCGGCAGCCGCGAGTTACGCCAGGAAGTCACCGCCAACACCAACAAGATCGAGTCCTACAACGGCTTCTCTAAGTGGCTGTCCTTTGGCGGTGACGTGATCGCCGAAAACGATCCGGACGAGCAGCAGAAGCGCCTGCGCTACAACGACATGGTGGCCTCGTCGGTGATCCTGCAGAACACCGTGGACATGATGCGCATCCTTCAGAAACTGGCCCGCGATGGCTGGCAGTTCACCGATGAGGATGTGTCCTTCCTCAGTCCCTATCTGACCAGCAACGTCAAGCGCTTCGGCGAGTTCAACCTAAAGCTGAACCGTCCGCCGGAGCCCTGGATCAAAGATTCTGTGTTCCAGCAGGCTGCCGGCTCGCTACGCGTCATAACAACCGGCAAGATCGGTACCGAGGAAGCCACATGATCGATATTCCCCCTGCATCCTTTCGCGTCACGCCCTACGGCGAAGTAGACACGACAGCATTGGAACAGTTGCGCGATAGCTTCGACACTGCGCAGCTGCTGCGGCTGGTAGATCGTTTGGACGCCTGCCTCGCTGAGCCAGGGGGAATTACTGCCCTGCGTGACGAACTACTGCGGTTGCATGCAATGGCGCTGACGCTCGTCGAGGGCGTCGCACCGACAGTCCCGACCGAGAATGCCTGCATATGGGCAGAGGCCGAATCGGTCCAACTGGATCTTGAGGCGCTGGCGTCCTGGGTACGCTCCGCTCAGATTGGGATCGCACCTCTGATAGACCTTGTACCGGCCCATGAACAATGAGGCCTTTGAAGCGCCTGCCGGATACTACCTGCGTTGCTCATGGGCGCTCGACGTGTTACCGGGCATTACTTAGTCTTGCAGACTTTTGATTGGTGAGACGGGGAACTATGGACAGGGATGCCCTTGAGCGGAACCAGATTCCGATCTATTTCGTCGCCGTGATAGCGGCAGCGATAGGCGGGCTTATGGCTCCCTCACCCGGACAAGGGTTGGAGCTGTTGGTCACGCCCGCCATTGCCGTTCTCATGTATGCCATGTTCCTGCAAACTCCCTTCCTGAACCTGCGGGAAGGGCTGAGCCATAAGCCGTTCATGGCGGCACTGTTGATCGCCAACTTCGTGTTCATCCCCCTGCTGGTATGGGGGCTAACCCGAGTGCTCGCCGAGCATCCTGCAATTCTCGTAGGCGCGCTGTTAGTGTTGCTGACGCCCTGCATCGACTATGTGGTGGTATTTACCCACATCGGCAAAGGCGATTCCCGGCTTATTCTCTCTGCGACGCCCATCCTGCTGTTGCTCCAGCTCGCACTGTTGCCCCTATATTTGGGCTTCATGCTCAGTGGCCAATCGGCTGTCGCGGTATCAGCGGGTCCGTTCATCGAGGCGTTCCTAGTGCTGATCGTAGCGCCCTTGCTGCTGGCCGTAGTCACCGAGGCCCTATCCAAGCGCACAGCTATCGCCAGAGTCTGGAGCGTCGCCTGGGCCTGGTTACCGGTACCCGCAATGGCCGCTGTGCTCATCGTGGTGGTGGGTTCGCAAATCACGCTCGTGGTGCGCGACATCGACAGGCTAGCGCCGGTAATTCCGGTCTACCTCGGCTTTTTGCTTCTGGCTCCACTGATGGGGGCTCTCGCATCGTGGCTCTTCAAGTTGCCGTCAGCCACGGCCCGAGCTGTCACCTTCAGTGCATCAACCCGAAACTCTCTGGTGGTTTTGCCACTGGCTCTTGCCCTCCCAGAAGAGGTTCGCGGCCTCGCTGCAGCGGCGGTGATTACCCAAACACTGGTGGAGCTGATTGGCGAATTGATCTATATCCGGGCAATACCTGCCTGTGTTTGGCGGGCTCGCTCGACCGTACCTGCTCCATAAACCTTTCAATGCCCTGCACCTGTGGCAGTCGCTCCTACTTGTAGCGAATCAGCGCCTCTTCCGCGGGCAATCCATCTGAACAATACGAAATGCACTCAACAGACTGGCCGTTCAACTGGGGCGGAACAGGCTGCTGCGCCGCAATTCGACACAGGTGAATATCACCGGTACCTGCTTGGGGTGACATCGCAACAAGTGGTCATAAGATGGGCTCCTTTGCTATTGTGCACCCACCACCCTATAGCGACTATAGGGTGAATCCCAATGTGCGGAAGAGTTGCCATGAAAATCGGTGAGCTTGCGAAAATGACCAACTGCCAGGTTGTGACCATTCGCTACTACGAGCGCGCGGGGTTGCTGGCACCACCCGACCGGAGCGAGGGGAACTATCGTGTTTATACCCTCGTGGACGCCGAGCGGCTGGCCTTCATCCGCAACTGCCGAACCCTCGACATGACTCTGGACGAGGTAAGGCAGTTACTCAGCTTCCGAGACAATCCTGCGAGTGATTGCTCGGGAGTGAATGAGATGATCGATGGCCACATCGAGCAGGTGGCGGCCAGGATCACGAGTCTTCAGGGACTTCAGAAGCAACTAATGGACCTGAGGAAAAGCTGTACCGAGGGCCGCGAAGTTGCTGACTGTCAGATACTTCATCAACTGAACGTTGGCGGCAACCATCTCGGTGAAGAGGCTTCGCCACACTTAGGGCGAAGCCACAACCACTGAAGCCTGGAAGTGGCGAGGTGAAGAAAAAGTTGGTTCCCAGCACCGGCTGATGCATTTCCGTTGAGAACCACCCGTTCGAGCTACTGCTGCGTTATTCATCCTTCAATGAATAGTCGTGACCTGCTGGGCGTGTAGATGTTGGGCGAAGAGGATCAATAAGTTGCTCAAAGTAGCTTTTTGGGTAGTCCTTTTCGTGCAGCCCCACCTCGGCTTCGCCCAGCTTCCCGCTGCTGTCGTAAAAGGTCCCGAACAGCCGATCCCACACTGTTAGAAACTCACCGAAGTTGACCTGAGCGTCTTCGAAGTCGCGCTTATGGTGCCAACGATGGATCTCGGCAACCCCGAGCAGGTGCCGCAACCAGCCCACGCTGTAGTCCAGGTTCGAGTGCTGAAAGGCCAGGTGGACGGTCAGGATGCCGAACCAAGTTGCGACTACGGCAGACGGTGCCCCTGATGCAAGCAAAATCACCAGCCCTGGCCCGGCCATCAGCGCGGCATGCAGAGGATGCCGGCGTTCCCCGTTCATCCAATAGAGCCGCTCTGCGCTGTGATGAATCATGTGAAAACGCCACAACCAAGGCACTCGGTGGCTGATGCGGTGCATGGCATACAGGCTCAGATCGAGCACGACGGCGACCAGAGCCAGTTGCAACCACAGAGGACTCTCGATCGGGAAGAGACGAGCCGAAGCCGGCACCGCATCGCCAAGCTTGGCCAGGATTTCAGCAGTGAATTGAATGACGGAAAGGTTGACCAGCATGTGCAACAGATCTGTCGTGGTGTCCTGATGATCTTCGAGCCAGGCTTCGCGAAAAGGTTGGAGTCGCTCCAGGCCAGCGATGATTAACAAGCCCACCGCGGCGACCAGGGGCGTGGTGGGCCAAGACGGTACGCCGGTATATAGCGCCCAGACCATGAAGGCGGCACTGCCGCCAAATACGAGTGGATAGCTCATCCAGCGTATGGCACATCGAAAGAAAGTAGGCATCGCTCAGCTCCTGTATCGAGAGCTATGACAGTACGCAGAGAGGCTAGCGTTCGACTTGAACGAAAGAGCTACGATCCCAAGACTTACCCCTCGCGAAAGCCAATATCATGCTTGACCCTATACCTGCTACATGGTTTGTAATGGAGAAGACTAAGTCCAATTGGAGAAGCGACTCATGAGCTCTTGTGATAAATCCTGTGGCTGTGGCCCCGCTTCGGCGGTCCCAGAAGCAGCAACTACGCCTTTGAATGAGGGGGCCTGGGTCAGCAACTTTTCGGTGCCTAAAATGGACTGCCCTTCCGAAGAGCGGATGATTCGGCTCGCGCTGAATGGCTTGTCCGAGATCGATTCATTGTCCTTTGATATACCCAGCAGACAGGTAAGCGTATTTCACGAAGGGGCGGTTGATCAGATTGCTATCAAGCTGGAGTCACTTGGCCTTGGAGCAACGCTGCTTGAAACTCAACCGGCCAGCCGGGAGTCGGCCTCGGCCAACAGTGCCAGTGAAGAACTGAATGCTTCGAAAGAAGCCGGCACGCTGAAAGTCTTGCTTGGCATCAATGCCGTAATGTTTGTCACCGAAATGGGCGCTGGCTTAATCGCTCAGTCGGCTGGTCTGGTTGCTGACTCGCTGGACATGTTTGCTGATGCTGCCGTCTACGGGCTGGCTCTCTATGCGGTCGGCCGTAGCGCGCAGCTGCAAGTACGTGCAGCCCATCTGGCGGGTTTCTTTCAGGTTGTATTGGCTTTGGGTGTGCTTGTGGAAGTGGCTCGACGCTTTCTCTACGGAAGTGAACCTGAATCGATGCTGATGATGGGGGTTGGCACAGTCGCGCTGGTGGCAAACGTCAGCTGTCTCTTGCTGATCTATGGTCACCGTGAAGGTGGGGCACACATGAAAGCGAGTTGGATTTTCTCAGCCAACGATGTGCTCGCGAATATTGGCGTAATCGCTGCGGGGGCATTGGTCGCATGGACAGGATCTCCCTACCCAGACTTGGTGATTGGTACTGTCGTGGGCCTCATCGTACTGAACGGTGCACGCCGCATACTGGCGTTGAAAGCCTGACCAATCGGATCAGCAGATAGCTTTAGCGATTCATCACCCTATGAATAAGGATTCCACTGTGAAACATCGAACCACCAGATGGCTGTCTGCCGTTTTTATTGCCCTGACGATGGCCCCCAGCTTTGCTGCGACAAACCCCACCAAGGTGTTTGGCTGGGTGGAAGAAGGGCGGATTCAGCCGGAAAATATCGCCGTAAAAATCAAGTTAGATACGGGGGCTTTGACCTCATCAATGGATGCGAAGGATTTGGAACGGTTTGAAAAGGACGGCGAGAGGTGGGTCCGTTTCAATGTGGAGGTCAAAGACAGCGTAACCGGCAAGATGGCCAACTCATCATTTGAGCGCAAGGTCGTTCGAAACGTGAAAGTTCGCGGTGCCGGTGGCGCTGAAAAAAGGCCTGTGGTGGTGATGCAAATGTGTATCGGGTCTCGTGTCTAT
Organism: uncultured Pseudomonas sp.; assembly: GCA_964453495.1. Classification (GTDB taxonomy): domain Bacteria; phylum Pseudomonadota; class Gammaproteobacteria; order Pseudomonadales; family Pseudomonadaceae; genus Aquipseudomonas. The sequence goes on from CAYVPI010000044.1 coordinate 7,510, forward strand.
ACAGAGGAATTTTCGTTGAAAGATCGAGGCAAAATGAATTACCCCGTCCTGATCGGCCGTCGCACACTGGAGCATATAGGTGCTGTTGATGCCTCCCGGACATTCACCATGGAACCTCGCTGCGGTAAGTCTAAGCCGAAGAAGCAAACTGACAATTGAGTTCACCGCCCTTGAGATTCCTTCTGCCCTTGGTTTTGACTGTCTTTTCTTTGCTGATCCCCCTCCACATCCTGGCGGCTGACCAAAACGTACCATGGCCAGTTGGCTGGAAAAATTCGATCCTTCCGAATCCGGTGGACGCCCAGGGGCAGCCTGTGGGCTCGCGTCAGAGAGCTGTATTGCAGGACAAGGGTGGCAAGCAAATCGCGGCAATGGAGATGACTCGTGTAGCGGCGCTTAGCGAGCACTCAGTTAGCATCGAGAAGGTCATCGTCACTATGCGCAAAGCCCTACAGCTCCATTATTCTCAACTCGGGCTCTTGGCGAGCTGTAGCAAACCAACAGAAATAACGCTTGATGAACTAAGTGGATTACAGACTACATGCATCATGACGCTTCAAGGTGAGGAAGTCCTTAAACACACACTGGTCACTGCCGTAGGGAGCCATGCGGCCTACTCACTGGAATACGCGGCTGAGCCCGCAATCTTCTCTGAGCACATGCATGAATTTCTCCAGTTGGGCAAGATGCTGCAATTCACTGAATGATCTAGCTCCAAAATTGTATCGAGGACATGCGCACGGGTGCTATTGGGATGCAGACGGCAACTTGATCAACCCGGCGCGGCACCTCTGGTTACTGCAGAAAGCGTGAACCATGGTAATGGCCGCAAGCCGGCGCGGCTGAGATTGCGAACCCAGTCGTCTTCAAACGCGAGCCGCTACGGCTTCCTGCAGGTACACCTCGGCGAGCGCCGACGAGGGATCGATTCCCAGTAGGGAGTGGAAGGTCCTGGAAAAATGGGCCGAGTCGGAGAAGCCTGACTCGTGCGCGGCGTCCGTCATAGAACGTCCGCAGGCCAAGTATTGAACAGCCTGGGTCAGGCGTAGCCACTTCACGTAGCTGCGCAGCGGCAAACCAGTTTGCTCCACGAACCAATGCGAGAACCGAGTTGGGGACAGGTGGACCAGTGCTGCCAGCTCCTCGCGGCGTACCTTGCCCTCGTGAATCGCGGTGCTGACTATCGTCACGCGCGGATCTGGGGCTGGTAGGACGTCGAGCACCTGTAGAGCCTTTCGCACCGCAGACCGAGGGTCTCCCGCGCCTTCGTTCAGGGAGTCAGCGATTCTTTTGGCGTCAGATGGGGCGATCTCAATTGGCATCGGCGTCATGCTCTGTGGCAAAACCTGGGCCTCATCTGCCAGCACATCCAAGTAAATCGAAACGATAAGGGCTCCGCTGATTCGATGGCGGACTCCCGCGGGAATGAACACCGAGAACCCGGTGTACTGACGTTGCGGGCATTCCACGGTCACAGGAACATCGAGGCCGATGGCTATTTGATGAGCCTGGTGGTGATGCCAATCCTGATGGCCGGCACGGCCAGCAAAGACAGCCAGACCAGGCGCTAACCAAGCACGACCGGACCACTTGAGCGGACCTACAGCAAGATCGCTTTTTACCACGGATGCCTCACTTCCAAGGCAGGCCTTACATTTCTGTCAGCCGGCTGTGGGTCGAGAGAAAAGCAGTGATTCTTCCAGGAGTGACCGAATTGCATAATTTAGATTCGGCTGCTGGCTTGGCGTAGACGTTTGACGAAGCTTTCGGCATCGGTTTCACCTACCGTGCGTAGATCTTGCCATTCCTCGCCACTCGGGGCGAACAATTGCAGCGCTGGTGGGCCGAACAGTTGGTAGCGGTCGAGCAGGGCGCGTTGTTCGGCATCGCTACGTGTCATGTCTAAGCGCACCAGTCGGTAACCGCTCAGTTGCTCGCGCACGGCGGGAGCTTGCAGTACTTCTCGCTCAATCACCTTGCAACTGATGCACCAGTCGGCGTACCAGTCCAATAGCAGTGGTTGGCCGGCATCCTTCGCTGACAGCAGTGCCGCATCCAAGGCAGCCGGTGTGTCCAGGGTCTGCCAGCCGGCGTTAGCGCCGGTCGATGGTAAGACCTGGGCGTCCAAACGACCCAGTGGACGTAGTGGATCGGATTGCCCCTGCAAGGCACCGAGCCAGGCGCTGACACCGTAAACCAACAGGGCCACGCCAAGCAGTTGGGCGAGCCTTTGCTTGCCGGATTTGGGAATGAACTCCAGAGCGCCGAGCCACAGTGCCGTGCCAACCGCCAAAAGGCCCCATAAGGCCAGAGTCACTGGAGCGGGTAACACACGTTCCAGCAGCCAAACAGAGACAGCCAGCAGCATCACGCCGAAAGCCTTGCGCACACCGAGCATCCAGGTCCCGGACTTGGGTAGCAATGCTCCGCCACCGGTGGCGAACAATACCAACGGCGCGCCCATGCCCAAGCCCAGGAAAAACAGCTTCAGACCGCCGCCCAAGGCGTCGCCGGTGGCGCTGATGTAGAGCAGTGCGCCGACAAGCGGTGCTGTCACGCAGGGCGAAACAAGCAGGCTGGACAGCACGCCGAGCGTGGCTGCGCCCAAAAGGGAACCGCCGCGAACACGGCTGGCCAGATGATCCAATCGTTCGGCGATAAAGCGCGGCATGCGCATCTCGAATGCGCCGAACATCGCCAGGGCAAACACCATGAAGAATATTGCGAAGGGCACCAGCACCCACGGTGATTGCAGGCGCGCCTGCAGGTTGAGGCCCGCACCGAACACACCCATCAGTGCACCAAGCAGGGCGAAGCAGGCAGCCATGGGGACTACATAGGCGAGCGACAGGCTTAGGCCACGTAGTCCGCCGAATTGCCCGCGCAACACTACGCCAGACAGAATCGGCAGCATCGGCAACACGCAGGGAGTGAAGGTCAGGCCCAAGCCGGCCAGGAAAAACAGCGCCAAACTGCCCCAGTCAACAGTGCCGACTTGTTGCTGGGCTGCAGTTGCGGGTGTATTACCGATCTGGATATTGCGGATCTCCGGTGGATAGCACAGCCCCAGATCGGCGCAGCCCTGATAGCTCACCTGCAAAGTGAAGGGGATATCACGAGGGTTATCAATCGGCAACAGCAAATCGGTGATGCCATAGAACACCTCGACGTCGCCGAAAAACTCGTCGGTCTTGGGCTCGGCCGCTGGCCATTTAGGGGTGCCGATTGAAACGTCAGGATGGTCGCTGGTGAAGGCGAAACGATGTTTGTAGAGGTAATAGCCATCGGCGTTTACGAAGCGCAGACGGAGGTTGTCCTTGTCGGCTTCTACCAAGTCAAGGCGAAAGGCCTGATCTACCGGAAGAAAATCCTGGCTGTTATTCAGCGAGGTGCCGAACAGGGCCGACTGAGCACGCGACAGATCGAATATCCCAGCGTCGGCCGGCAAGGTGAGCAGAAGAAGCAGACACAACAGGAGGCGGGACATAGGCATCGCGGACCAATAGCTTGTGAACAGTGAATGAAAGGATTTTGGCCCGTATGCAGGAGCTTGTCCTTCAGAATGCGGGCCGGCGCTGGGTCGTGTATCCCACGTGCTCTACGTCGTCATTTCCAGCCTGCCCAAGCCGTTATCAGCGGCGCGGAACTCAATCCAATGGGTAATCGGCAATGGTCTCTTCCTGGCCGGAGCGAGCTAACCCAATCACCTTGTAGGGATGTTTGACGTTGCCATACTCCATGCCTGGTGAGCCGGCCGGCATTCCAGATACGGCGATGCCCAACAGGTCGGGGCGCTTGCGCAGTTCCAGAATCTGCGCCACGGGCACGTGACCTTCAACGAACTTGCCATCAATCACGCCAGTATGACAGGAAGCCAAGCGTGGCAGCACCCCCTGATCTTGCTTGACCGCGCTCATATTGCGTTCGACGTGGTCGCGGACCTCGAATCCGTTGTCCTTCAGATAGGTGATCCAGTCCTTGCAGCACCCGCAGTTGGCGTCGCGGTGCACATCAATGGTCAGGTGCTCGGCGGCTTGGACAGTCCCACTCATCAACAGGACTACGAGGGCTGCGGTAATCGGCTTTCTTGGCATAAAGAACCTCTTTTTTGAATCGCGTATTCAGTTACAGCAGCAACCTCCGCTGCTACCCAACCAGCCTTTTTCTCGCGGCTCGACGCCACCGCCGATGGCTATTTGATGAGCCTGATGGTGATGCCAATCCTGATGGCCGGTACGACCAGCAAAGACAGCCAGTCCAGGTGCTAGCCATGCACGACCGGACCACTTGAGCGGGCCTACGGCAAGGTTGCTTTTCATCATGGGCGCTCCGCTTCCACGGCGGGCCTTACCGTACTGCTGACCATCAACAGCAGCGCACCGCCGACGATGGCGATATCAGCCAAGTTGAACGCTGGCCAGTGCCACCCTTGATAGTGGAAGTCCAGGTAGTCCACGACAAAACCCCGGACAGATCGGTCGATAAGATTGCCTACCGCTCCACCCAGAATGTGGCTGTAACCCAAGGCTTCACGCCAAGGACGCCCTCGACGAAGAATCAGGATGAGCGTCGATGCAACGGCCAGGGCAATGACAACGAAGAAATAACGTTGCCAGCCGCCAGCGTCCGCCAGGAAGCTAAACGCCGCACCGGTATTCCGGGCATGTACCACGTTAAAAAAGGGGCTTACGGCGAGTGACGAACCCAGCTCATACAGGTGCTCAATGGCAAACTTGAGGCCTTGGTCGACCAATGCCAGGGCGGCAGCAATTCCCCACCACAACCCAGGCGTTGGGGCGTGTGTAGTCTCTTGGTAGGTGTTCATTGACTGTCCCGTAGTAGCTGTTTCAGCTCATCTGATACCGGCATCGGTTGAAAGGCGCTGACTCTTGCTCGTCCGGTATTGCCCAGAGGCACCCATATCTTGGAGAACAGCAAAGCAGCCGGAATGCGCGCCGCCTGGCCAAGCATCTCTCGGTAGTCCCGCTCCTCCCAGCCGGCCAGGAACATCAGCCAATGGCTGTAAGCATGGAGCAGAGGCATTCGCTGGGTAAGGATGTGGGCCCTTTCCAACCAGGGATAGGCCCGCTTAGGGGATTTTGCCCCCAGGGCCTGCCTGGCGCTCAGGAAGGATTCATCAATAGCCGCGCGGAATTCGTTGCTCATGTCGGCCTCACTTACGTAGCAAACGCAGGCCATTCAGGACGACCAACAGGCTCACCCCCATGTCGGCGAACACCGCCATCCACATCGTGGCATGGCCGGTTAGCGTGACGACCAAGAAGATGGCTTTAATGCCCAGCGCGAGCGCGATGTTTTGCGTAAGCACTGCGGCGGTATGGCGGGATAGACGAATGAAGGCCGGAATCTTGCGCAGATCGTCATCCATGATCGCAACATCCGCAGTCTCGATCGCGGTATCGGTACCGGCGGCTCCCATGGCGAAGCCCACGTTGGCACGCGCGAGCGCCGGAGCGTCGTTGATGCCGTCGCCGACCATCCCCACAGTGCCTTGGTGCTTAATCAGGGTTTCGATTGCGCTGAGCTTGTCAGTGGGTAGCAGGCTGCCCTTGGCCTCGTCGATGCCGACCTGGGCGGCGATCGCCTCTGCGGTATGCGGGTTATCGCCGGTCAGCATCAAGGTCTTCACGCCCAATTCGTGGAGTTCCCCGATTGCGGCCTGGCTGGTGTCCTTAACCGTATCGGCGACTGCGAACAATGCCAGCGCCTGGGTTTCATCGGACAGAATGACCACCGTTTTACCTTGTCGCTCCAGATGATCGAGGGCGGTTTCGATTGTCGGCGAACAGAATCCGAGCTCTTCCAGCAGCCGATGGTTACCCAAGTGATAGCGATGCCCCTCAATCGTGCCGCGGACGCCGCGGCCGAGTAACGCTTCGAAATCCGCCACGTCCAACAACGGCATCGACTGCTCGGCCGCCTGTATGGCGATGGCCTGCGATACCGGATGGTCCGAGCGATGCGCAAGGCTGGCGGCGGCAGAGCGATAGTCCCTTGACACCCCGTTGGCCAGAGGCAAAAAGTCCGTTTGCACGGGCTTGCCATGGGTAATGGTCCCGGTTTTGTCCAAGGCCAAGTGGGTGATCTTGCGGCCGATTTCTAGGTACACGCCACCCTTGATCAGAATGCCTTTGCGGGCAGCTGCGGCAAGGCCGCTGACTATAGTTACGGGGGTCGAGATCACCAGCGCGCAGGGGCAGGCCACCACCAGGAGTACCAGAGCCCGATAGATCCACTCGAACCACTCACCCCCCATCAGCAGCGGCGGCAGGATCGCTACGGCCACTGAGAAGGCAAACACGGCCGGTGTGTATATACGGGAGAACTGGTCAACGAAGCGCTGGGTCGGCGCGCGAGCCCCCTGGGCTTCTTCAACCGCGTGGATAATGCGCGCCAGGGTGGAATGGCTGGCTTCTGCCGTAACCCGATACTCCAGCTCTCCGGCCTGGTTGATGGTGCCAGCGAACACCGGATCGCCTACCGACTTCTCCACGGGCAGGCTCTCGCCCGTGATAGGAGCTTGGTTGATCGTCGAGTTGCCTTTCACCACCTCGCCGTCCAGACCGATGCGCTCGCCTGGGCGCGCTCGGACCAGGCTGCCAATGGCAACACCCGACACGTCGAGTTCTATCCAGCGACCATCGGCTTGCTGGACAGTCGCCGTCTCCGGAGCCAAGTCCATCAGGCCCCGAATAGCGTTGCGAGCACGATCAAGGGATTTGGCTTCGATTAGCTCGGCGATCGCGAACAGGAACATGACCATGGCCGCCTCGGGCCATTGTCCGATCAGAATTGCACCCGTAACGGCGATGCTCATTAGGGCGTTGATATTGAGATTTCGATTCTTGAGAGCGATCCAGCCCTTCTTGTAGATGGCTAGGCCGCAAAGCAGCACGGCGGCAACGGAGATGACCGCCACTACCCATTCGGGCACCAACTCAGCGAAGTGCAGAATCTCTGCCGAGACTGCCGCCACACCCGACAGCCCCAGCCGCCACCAATGGCCCTTTACCGGAGAGTAAGCTTCGGTTGAGGCCTTCGTTTCTGTCTCGGACTGGGGGGTGAAACCGAGCTCTCGGATTGCACTCAAGGCCGGGGCAAGCGCGTCCGGCGCGTGGCTGATCGTGAGGGTGCGCTGCAGCAAGTTGAATTGCAGGGCTGCGATACCCGGCATCCCCGACAGTTTGTCGGTGATCAGCCGTTCCTCGGTGGGGCAGTCCATCTGAGCAATCGCCACCCGTGTGCTTACGGTGGCTGTCAGAGGTTCTGCCCGCATGCCCACGGACGCGATGGCCTCGACCAAGGTTTGAGGCGACAACGATGCGTGCCGAACGCCGAGAGTACGGTTCAGTAGATTGAACTGCAGCTCCTGCACCTCAGGGATTTTCTCCAGCCTGCTGCGGATGAGAGCTTCTTCAGTGGGGCAGTCCATTTGCTCGATGCGGAACATGCTCAGCTGACCGACTTGCTCCAAGGGCGCTGAGCAAGCCGCGCCGCAACAAGTCGGTGCCGGCGTGCTGCTGCAGGAACCAGCCTTAGGGGTGTCGTCGCAACAATTAGCCATTGTGGGGTCTCCTCTGTTGTTACGCAGTGAACACCCTATAGCCGCTATAGGGTCAAGCCATTGTTTGGAGACGGCAATTAAGTTTGGTGAGAGGGGAACTGTCGTGTTTATACCCTCGTGCACGCCGAGCGGCTGGCCTTCATACGCAACTGCCGAACCCTCGACATGACGCTGGATGAGTTGAGGTAGTAACTCAGCGCCCGAGATCATCCGGCGGATGACTGCACCGAGCCCATTCGATGCCGGTGCGTAGTTAGTTAGCCAGGTGCGTCGAAGTGCTTGTATTGAGCTCAAGGGCGGTCTTGGCTGCCAGGCCACCAAAGGAGATGGCGGGATCGATGTAGCGCATGGCCGACTTGATGTCTTTCCAACCTACATAGGTCATCAGGGCCTTGAGATCCCAGCCATTGGCCGTGGCCCAAGTGGCGAAGCCGCGGCGTAGCGAATGGCTGGTGTAGAGTTCGGCCGGGATTCCGGCACGCTGCAGGATCTGTCGCAACAAACTGATCAGGCTGCCTGGGTGGAGACCGTCTTCGGCCAGATGTCCCCAGCGATCCAAGCGACGGAACACCGCACCGCGGACGATGCCGGCGGCACTGATCCAGTCGACGTAGGCCTGTACCGGACATAGGCGTTTCAGCGCCGGCACATAGTGGGTGGTGCCCAGGTTCTCGCGATCGCCCTTACTCCAGGGCAGAAACAGGCTCATCCCGGCACCGACCTCGGACTGGATGTGCTCCACCCGAAGCCGGCACAACTCATCGCTACGAAAACCGCGCCAGAAGCCGATCAGCAGCAACGCCGCATCCCGCCGGCTACGCAGCAAGCCGGCAAGATCACCGACCTGGTGCGCCCGCACGGCTTCTCCGTCCAACCAGTGAATTGCCTGTTCCAGGTGTTGCAACTGCAGGGGCGCAGCCTGCTTGGTCCGCACCGGGTGCAGAGTGCGGATGCCCTTGAGGATCTGCCGCACGGTGGGCGTCTTGGTCGGATCAGGGAAGCCCTGGGTAATGTGCCACTGGGCTAGCGCCGCCAAGCGCTGCTTCAGCGTGCTCAGTGACAGCGAATCTGCATAGTCCACCAGGTAGCGCACGATGCTGTCGCTGGTCGCGGGCAGGAAGCCGCCCCACGTCACCTCGAAGTGCTCGGTGGCCGACTGGTAGCTGCGGCGGGTGTTCTCCCGCGTACCGGCCTGTAGATAACGCCCAACGTCTTTCATCACCTACCCACGCCCGTTTCATACCGAAAAGCAACTGCGAAGGGACCGTTTTGGTCAATCTAATTGAATAACTCTCCATTATTTTATCTGATTTATTCGCTTAATACTCGCTTTACATCGGATCAACATAGAACGTAAATACATGGTATGTAATCCATTACGAAATCGTAGGAGCAGACTATGGCCCGTGGCGGCATCAACAAGGCGCTGGTTCAAAAGGCGCGACAGGCCATCTTGGTGCGGGGCGAGAACCCCAGCATCGATGCAGTGCGTGTCGAACTGGGCAACACCGGATCAAAAACCACCATTCACCGCTACTTGAAAGAGTTCGAAGAGGCCGAGCGCGGCCGGAATGCGGCCGCAATCCCGCTCAGCGAACAGCTGGCCAACTTGATCGGCCAGTTAGCGGATCAACTCAAGGAGGACGCTCAGGCCGCCGTGGCCCAAGAGCGCGAGCAACTGGCACGTGAGCGGCTCGGCTACCAGAACCAGGCTCGGCAGGCCGAAAGCCGTATCCAGCAACTGGAAAGTCAGGGCGGCGGGCTCACGGAACAGCTTAAGGCTGTTCAGCAAGCGCTACAGCAGGAGCAGCAGCAACGCCAACAGGCCGAGGTTGAGAATGCTCGCCTAGTGCAGGCTAACGTCGACCATGAGGCGCGCCTGCAGGATCTCGACAGCCAAATTCGCTCGCTGGAGGAAAAACATCAGCATGCCCGTGACGCTCTGGAACACTATCGTCAGGCCAGCAAAGAGCAGCGTGAGCAGGAACAGCGTCGACACGAGTCGCAGGTGCAACAACTGCAACTGGAACTGCGGCAGCTGCAGCAGACCTTGATAATCAAGCAGGACGAACTGACCCAGCTGAACCGCGACAATGCGCGCCTGCTCACCGAGGCACGGCAGTTGCAGAAAGAACAGCATGCGCAGCAACAGCTACTGGCACAGAAGACCCAGGCCCTGGAAACCGCCCAGAGCGCACTGGCCGGTGTTGAGCGCGCGAATGAAGCCCTGGAACAGCGTTGCAGCACATTGCAGGAGGAAGTGGCCCAGCTTAGCGAGGCCTCCGCGATCCAGGTGCAACAGGCTCGGAGCCTGCAGGAACGGTTGGTCGAAGCCACCATGCAGCTGAAACTGCTCGGGCATGCGACACCCCCAGACAGTGCTGGTACGCAAGGAGCCTGATCCGGCACTCAGCAGAAGACGGAAGTGGATCAGGTGTGATACGTCCACCCGCATAGAGTAGTTACTTAAAAAACAGTCAGTTACAGACCAAATGAATGAATTTTCCCCTTATCTCGGCATGACCCCTTCAAGCGCGTCGCAAAAGCGGCTGGAAGTGATTGGCCATTGCGGACTCACCAGTGCCGTCGCACCTATGCCCGGTGCTTCGTTGAGTCTCGCATGGGGCGTACCTCGCTCGTCTTCCTCAAGTGGCAGTTCAAACACAGCAGTATGAGCATGACTCAGCTCTATGCCTCCAACCCCCTACAGGATCTCACCCTGTTCGATGAAATCCTCCAACAGATGACGGAATTCAAGATCGATCTCATCGAGTCGTGGTTGGATGATCAGCCACTTGCTGGAGGGGCGGGTGAGAGGATCATGGAGCTACGTGCCATTCCGATCAAAGATCGGAGTGCCTTGCTGGCCCAGACAGCCCCCCATGCAAACATTCGAGCGACTGGTCATGGCTGGTGCATCGCGACAGAACGGGGCTGTGGTGGGGCTGGTTTGTATGAGGCAACCCGTTGTCCTGGCTGCAAACACTCTGTGATTGACGAGACCTTTGCCACCACGTGGCAGGGGATCTACTCGCATCAGCTGGAGCTGATGGAAATCGACGATGCCGGGCCGGCTGTAAGGCAACGGGCAAAACGTGATATGCAGGTCGCATTCGACGTAATCAGCAGCCTTGGCCTGTCTCCTTTGGACGCTCGCGACAGTGACCCAACGCGAACTTGAAGGTGCCGACTTTGACCAATAAGCCAACTGCGCAACGATCCTCCGGACGCTCCAGACAGAAGACCTCGGAGATGCTCGATAAGGTCATCGACGGCATCCTTTCAACAAACGGAAAGCTGTCCATTTCTGGCGTAGCGAAAGCGGCAGGGGTCACTCCAGGTCTCATCCACAACACCTACCCAGCCGTGGCTGAACGCATTCGTGGTCTGATGGGGAAATCAGTCCGAGCACAGCGCGATTCGAAGCACCAAGCATTGTTGAAGGAGAGGGAGCTGAACAGAGCATTGCGCGCGGAGAACGCACAGCTAAGCCAGGATCTGGCTCGACTGGCCTCAGTGAATCAGACCCTGATTCTCGAACTAGCTCAACTGAAGGGCGTAGCCACTGGTAAGGTGGTTCTTCTGAGCAGTAAGCCGGCTTCCTAGCAGCGCTGGGGTGTGCCTCACCTCACTGTCCAGAGCTGATCTAACCGTGTGGTATAGCTTGGGCCGAGCATTTCCCGACACATCCCCAGTCAGGAGTCACCGGCACCCCGCCCAGGCGGAGCGTGCCTCGACCCCACTTGGAATTGATCCGATCCATCACCTGCATGACCTTCTCAGAGGCGACGGGCTGTACGGCGGCGATCACGATGTCACGAGAGCGACCGAGCAGATTGTCTCCATGCGCGACAAGGCTGACGCAATCCTAGTGGCGGAAACCGTCAAGAAGATTGAACAACTGGGCGCCACGGCGGCAGGCCGTGGCGAAGCGAAGCGCAGCCCGGCTGTCCGCCTGCAAGGTAGATATGTGCTACTCGACCAGATGCAACGTGGGCCCGCCCCACTGATGCACAAGGGCAAATAGCAGTACCAACCTAGGGCCTTTGCAAGTGCTCCTTTGCCCAGTCAGCGGCGCTCAATGAGCGCCGCTCTTTCCACCTTCAGACCGACAAACAGAGAGCCCTGACAAACGGGAAATCGTGGGCTAACGCGCGAAGTGCGGGCGGTCACTTGCTCGCTTGCAGCGAAACGATCAGCGGACAGCTCACTGTCCCTTGGCTCGCGCAACAGTCATCAACCAGCTGCGCCAAGACCGACTCGATCCGCTGAAGATCCGCGAGTTTCTCACGCACATCCTCAAGCTTCTGCTCGGCGAGCACACGCGCTTCGTCGCAGTGCGCGCCGTCGTCCAGTCGCAACAGTCCGGCCACTTCATCAAGGCTAAAGCCCAGCCGTTGCGCGGACTTCACGAATCTCACCCGTGCGACATCCGCCTCGCCATAGCGGCGAATGCTGCCGTAGGGCTTGTCCGGTTCGGGTAACAGCCCCTTGCGTTGATAGAACCGAATGGTTTCCACGTTAACCCCGGCTGCCTTGGCAAAGGCGCCGATGGTCAGGCTTTCCACCGCGTTGTGCATGCCGCTTGACCCCGTACCTAACTACGGAAATAACCTTAACCCATCGATCAACCACTCGGAAGGATGAACGTATGTCTGAATCGCGAAATGGGCGCGGTGCACTCCTCACTGGAGGTCTGGCGGCAATCCTCGCGTCCACGTGCTGCCTGGGGCCGCTGGTGCTGATCGCCTTGGGCTTCAGCGGTGCCTGGATCGGCAGCCTCACCGTTCTGGAACCTTACCGCCCGTTCTTCATTGGCGCGGCACTGGTTGCGCTGTTCTTCGCTTACCGGCGCATTTTCCGCCCGGCTCAAGTCTGCATACCCGGTGAGGTCTGCGCTGATCCCCAGGTAAGCACCATCTACAAGCTCGTTTTTTGGGTCGTGACGGCCTTGGTGCTGGTCGCGCTCGCTTTCCCCTACATCCTCCCCTTGTTCTACTAATCAGGAGTTGGTCATGAAAAAGCTGCTTGCCGCTCTCGCCCTCATTGCCGTGGTTTCCCCAGTGTGGGCCGCCTCCCAAATCATCACCCTGTCGGTGCCGGGCATGACCTGCGCCGCTTGCCCAATCACGGTGAAGAAAGCGCTGACCAAGGTCGAGGGCGTGACCAAGGCCGAGGTGAGTTATGAGAAGCGCGAAGCCATCGTCACCTTCGACGATGCCAAGACCAGTGCGCAGGCGCTGACCAAGGCGACAGAGGACGCCGGCTACCCGTCCAGCGTCAAGCAATAGGCGGGCATTCCGATGGCAAATTCTTTCAATCTGTTCACACGGATCGGTGACAAAGCCGGTTCCGTCGGCGTGCTGGTTTCCGCCATAGGTTGCGCCTCGTGCTTTCCCGCCCTTGCCAGCCTGGGCGCCACGATCGGACTGGGCTTTTTGAGCCAATGGGAAGGCCTGTTCATCACCACGCTGTTGCCGTTGTTTGCCGGCGTGGCTCTGCTCGTCAATGCCCTCGGCTGGTTCAGTCACCGGCAGTGGCGACGCGCTGCGCCTGGCCTGATCGGCCCGGCCCTGGTGCTGGTAGCGGTGTTTTTGATGCTGGCTCACGGCTGGCGGAGCGGCTGGCTGCTCTATATCGGCCTGGCCGTCATGTTTGGGGTGTCCATCTGGGACTTCGTGTCGCCCGCGCACCGCCGTTGCTCCCCGGCGTCCTGTCCGACGCCGCCAAACCAGTGAACCTGACAAGAGACGATTCAATGAGTAACGTTATGACCGAACTGAAAATCATTGGCATGACCTGCGCATCCTGTGTCGTGCATGTGAAAGAGGCCTTGGAGAAGATTCCGGGCGTGCATCGGGCGGATGTTTCCTACGCCAGTGGGAGGGCCGAATTGAAGGTCGACGAGGCCGTAAGCCGTGAACAAATGCAGGCCGCCGTCGAGGCCCTGGGGTATCGAGCGGCGTTCGAAGACATCACGCTACCTACCCGTCCCGGCCTGCTCGATAAGGCACGGGGCTGGCTGAGCGGTGGCACTGACGCCGGGAAAGAGGGTGACAGGCTTCACGTGGCGGTTATCGGCAGTGGTGGCGCCGCCATGGCGGCCGCGCTCAAGGCGGTAGAAAGGGGGGCCCGCGTCACCCTGATCGAGCGCGGCATCATCGGCGGCACCTGCGTCAACGTCGGCTGCGTGCCCTCCAAGATCATGATTCGCGCCGCGCACGTGGCCCATCTGCGCCGCGAAAGTCCGTTTGATGGCGGACTGCCCGCCACGCCGCCGCTTGTCTTGCGCGAACGGTTGCTCGCCCAGCAACAGGGTCGTGTCGACGAACTGCGCCACGCCAAGTACGAAGGCATTCTGGAAAGCACCCCAGCCATCACCGTGCTGCGTGGCTCCGCCCGCTTCCAGGACAGCCACACGCTCAGTGTGGAACTGGTCGAGGGGGGCGAGCGCATCGTGACCTTCGACCGCTGCCTGATTGCCACCGGCGCCAGTGCGGCCGTGCCGCCGATTCCCGGACTGCAAGATACCCCCTTTTGGAACTCGGAAAAGGCGCTGGCAAGCAGCAGTATTCCGCAACGGCTCGCCGTGATCGGCTCATCCGTGGTGGCCTTGGAGCTGGCGCAAGCCTTTGCCCGGCTGGGTAGCCGCGTCACCATCCTGGCGCGCAACTCGCTGTTCTTCCGTGAAGATCCGGCCATCGGCGCAGCGCTGACGGCGGCCTTCCGCCTGGAGGGCATCGAAGTGCTGGAACAGACGCAAGCCAGCCAGGTGGCCCATGCCAACGGCGAGTTCGTGCTGACCACCAAGCACGGTGAAGTGCGGGTCGACCAACTGCTCGTCGCCACCGGACGCACGCCCAACACCCACGGCCTGAACCTGGAAGCGGCCGGCGTGCAGCTGGATGAACGCGGTGCCATCCAGATCGACCAGGGCATGCGCAGCAGCAAAGCGGATATTTATGCGGCCGGCGACTGCACCAACCAGCCGCAGTTCGTCTATGTCGCGGCGGCGGCCGGCAATCGCGCGGCGATCAACATGACCGGCGGCGAGGCAATGCTCAATCTCGACACCATGCCGGCCGTGGTGTTCACCGATCCGCAGGTGGCCACCGTCGGCTTCAGCGAAGCGGAAGCGCACCAAGCCGGCCTCGAAACCGACAGCCGCACCTTGACCCTGGACAACGTGCCGCGCGCTCTGGCGAACTTTGACACACGGGGGTTCATCAAGCTGGTCGCCGAAACGGGCTCGGGCCGACTGCTGGGCGTGCAGGCAGTGACCCCGGAAGCGGGCGAGCTGATTCAGACGGCCGCCCTCGCCATCCGCGCCCGGATGACGGTGCAGGAACTAGCCGACCAATTGTTCCCCTACCTGACCATGGTCGAGGGCCTGAAGCTCGCGGCGCAAACCTTCAGTAAGGACGTGAAGCAATTGTCCTGCTGCGCCGGGTAAAGAATGCGAGGTGCAAACATGAACATTAAGACTAATGAACTCGGCAGGGGGGACAGCCTGCGCCAGACATGGCAGGTGATCAGCTTCTGGGGGCTGCCTGCCGTTGTCGCGACGCTAACCATTCTTCTGGCAGATCGACACCCCACGCTATTCCTGGCCGCAAGCGCCGCGCTGGCGGTGATGGGTGGCGCCTGCCTGGTCAATGCCGCACGCTGCCGCCGACTTCACTGCTACCTCACGGCGCCGTACTTCCTGTTGCTCGCGCTCGGCGGGCTGCTGGCTTATGGCTTCGACCCGCATGGCGAGCAGTTCTCCAGACTGTGGCTATTGCTGGCACTGGGGGCGGCACCCTTGCTCATCTGGCTGCCCGAGCGCCTGGCCGGCCGAAAGTACCTTGGCGCTCCAGGGTGCGGAGAAGGCCGGGAGTGTCGGTGATGTAGGCCCTCTCAGCAGCCCTGATTGGCCGGGAACGCTTCGGTCTCCGTAATAGTGCTGCGAGCCAAGGACGTTATGCGAGGACTCCGTGTGCTTTTCGGTTTCGCCTGCTCTTCCGAACAACCGAACGACTCCAGCCGACAACAGATGTGCACGCTCATGAAGTTCATTCAAAGTTTTTTGGGGCCTCGCGGCCCCAGGGACACGACATTCGAGGCGGGCAGCTAGTTGGCCGCATGGGGGTGGGTCGGACTGAAAAGCCCTGATTTAGGCTGCGAAGGACGAAAAATTGTTAGCGTAACAATATCGTTAAATATCAATATGTTATGCACTACTAACTGTTAGCGTCATTCAGATACAACGACGGCTGTGTGGTGAGCCGCAATGATGCCGCCAAGGCCCTGGGCATCAAGATGGGGCAGCCGGTGTTCGAGCTCCGCGACATGGCCGCCCAGGGCCGAGTAAAAATTTTCTCCTCCAATTACCCGCTGTATCAGTCCCTGAGCAACCGGATGATGGCCGTCCTGGAAGAGCTCAGTCCGCGAATTTTTACCTACTCCATCGACGAGTGTTTCGCCTGGCTAACCGGTGTGCCAGAACCTGAGGCCTGGGGCCGCAACGCCCAGGCCGAGGTCATGCGCCGCGCCGGGCTTCCGGTGGGTGTCGGCATAGCCCAGACCAAAACCCTGGCTAAGCTCGCCAACTGGGCCGCGAAGAAGTGGAAGGCCCAGACCGGCTGCGTGGTACTGCTGACCGACCCGACCCGGCAGGAAAAGCTGTTGCGTTACGCGCCGGCCGGAGAGGTGTGGGGTATCGGCAGCAGCCTCAGCGCCAGGCTCGATACTGAGTTGGGCATCAAGACGGCCTGGCAGCTGGCCACCGCCGATCCGAAGCTGCTTCGCCGGAGATTCAACGTCAACGTAGAGCGCACGGCGCGGGAGCTGCAAGGCGTACCGTGCTTTCCGTTTGGCGACTCAGGCCCTGAGCGAAAGCAGCAGATCATCTGTTCCAGGTCATTCGGGGAGAAAATTGTTTCCCTGGAATCACTGCAGGGGGCAGTGGCTTCATTCGTCGGTACCGCCGCCGGCAAGCTACGCGCTCAGGGCAGTTTGGCTAACTGCCTGCAGGTGTTTGCCCGCTCAAGTCATTTTGGTACCGGCCTGCCGTATAGCGGCAGTCGCATTGTGGCGCTGCCATACCCCACCGACGACACCCGCGACCTACTCGCCGCCGCCATGCACGGCCTGGTCGATCTGTATCGCGATGGCGTGGCCTACGCCAAGGCTGGGATCGTGCTCACCCAGTTCGTCGAGCGCGGCGCGACCACAGCCGATCTTTTCGCTCCAAAGCCGAGAGCGGGAAGTGAGGCAGTGATGAGCATCATGGATGCGATCAACGCCAAGCAGGGAAGGGGAGCCGTTTGCTTGGCCCGGGACGCCAGCGCCCGGCCCTGGGCCATGCGGCAGGAAATGCTCAGCCCGGCCTACACCACCTGCTGGCAGGGGTTGCCAAGGGCACGCTGAATTTCACGGCTGTTCGTAAGCACAGCGAGGCTTGGGTTTCTCCAGCTGCATGGTTTTCTGGTGACACAGAGAACAGGGAGGCAGCATGCAGCTCCGTGAATACCAGGCAAACCAGGTACAAGACCTTCGCCAGGGCATCAGCCAGGGGCATCTGATCCAGATGCTCATGAGCCCTACGGGCTCCGGCAAGACCGAGGTGGCCAAGCACATCATCGCCAGCGCCGCGGCCAAGAACCGCAAGGTGTGGTTCATCGTCGATAGCGTGAAGCTGCTCGATCAGACCTTGGCGCGCTTCCATAAGGACGGCATCTACGCCGGTGCCATCCAGGCGGATCACCCCTGCACGGATTACTCAAAGGTAGTTCAGGTGGCCACCGTGCAGTCGCTCGGCGGCCGGATGGATTGGCTACTGCGCACTCAGCCGCCAAAGCTGGTGGTGATCGACGAAGCCCACATTGTTTTCAAGGCACACCTGGCGCTGATCGATTGGTGCCGCGCCAACAAGGTGCCAGTAATTGGCCTGAGCGCCACACCGTTCAAGCGCGGGCTGGGCAAGATCTACGACAACCTTATCAACCGCATCAGCACTGCTGAACTGACCGATATGGGTTTCTTGGTGCCGGCTGAGTGCTACGCGCCGTTCGTGCCAGATCTCAAGGGGGTGGCGGCCAGTAACGATGGCGATTGGGCCGACGATGCCCTGGCCCGGGTTATGGGTGGCGCGGACATCCTGGGCGACGTAGTAAGCCATTGGCGGCAGCTGGGCGAGAATCGCCAAACGCTGGTTTTCGCCTGCAACGTGCATCACGCCAAGCAACTGTCAGAAGCGTTTTTCAATGCTGGAATCATGGCAGCCCATATCGACGGGTATATGGACAGCGCGGAATCCGATGAAATTATTCGGCTGTACAAAGATGGCAAGATCAAGGTGCTTGTTAGTGTCGGGATGCTAGCCAAGGGATTTGACGACCCACGGACGGGATGTATCGTGATCGCCCGACCGACAAAGAGCTTAATGCTTCATTATCAGATACTTGGGCGCGTTCTGCGGATTTTTGAGGGCAAAACTAACGGCATCATTATCGACCACGCCGGCAATCTGCTGCGTAACGGGCTGCCAACCGACGCGCTTCCTGACCGCCTCGACACAGGAGAAGGCGAGCCGGTAGACCGGGCGAAGAGCGACAGCAATCCAGACAAAGAGGCGCAGTCGAAGGCATGCCCGAAGTGCAGCTTTGTGCTCACCGGCCTGCTATGCCATAAGTGCGGATTCGAGATTGTGATTGACGCCGGTGTTGAGGTCGCCGCCGGCACCCTGGTCAAGCTGGCCGACCGCAAGACAAAGATGGCTCCCAACACCAAGCAGCATGCCTATGCGGAACTCCTGGGTTATGCCCAGCAAAAGAGCAAAGGTGCCATGTGGGCGCAGAGTGCCTACCAAGCCTTCATGGGCGAGCCCGTCTCGCGTGACTGGGCGCATTCAACGGCAGCAGCGCCTCCGGGCGAGCCGATGCAAAACTGGGTCAAGGGTTATAACGTGCGTCGGGCCAAGAGTAAAAAGCGCGCCTGATTGCTGGCAAAGGGCTTGGGTTTTCGGCACCCTCAGGCCAAATACAGGAGAGGCCAGCAAGGCTTAAAGGTGATTCAGTGAAGCTCAGCAGTATCGAAGTGACAGTACCTATCGGCCGCACGGAGCGGGGCCAGACCTTAACGGTGATGGACTTGCTCAAGGCGTTCTCGGTAGCCACTGGTACAGAGATAGGCAGCCAGGAGTTTGATCGCGCCTTGGGCAACCCCTCGCAGTTGCACGCGAAGGAAACCATCGACAATGCGAGCCGGTACCGCACGTTGAGAGCCCTGGCGCAGCGCGCCCTGGAAAATGGCCCGGTGGCGATTGATGCTGAGGGTGAAGCGTTTCTGCGAACTCTCAGTGCCGAAGAGCGGCAGATCGCACCCGGGCAGTGGGTCAAGTGCATCACAATCGAGCTGCAAACTGGCCTCGAAAAGAATCTCGGACTTGATCTGGCGCTCGACGCCTTCAATGTCGGGAAATAGCGTATCTACCAGAAGGAACGCCCTGACCGGCGGTGTCTGGCTGCTCTACTGGCTGGGTTTCAACCTCTCGGTGGCTACTGGCGTCGGCTTTATTACGCTAGCGGGAGTTTCAGCAGAGTTCGGGGTGATCATGCTGATCTATCTGCAGAATGCCTGGCATTCCCGAGTTGAAGCAGATCGTACAGATAGTCCTGCTTTGCTTGAGTCAATTCGAGAGGGGGCGGTACTGCGCGTGCGGCCGAAGGTGATGATGGTCGCGGTGATCATTGCCGGCCTATTGCCGATCCTCTGGGGCGAGGGAGCGGGATCCGAAGTAATGAAGCGGATCGCCGCACCAATGGTAGGCGGGATGATTACCGCACCGTTGTTGTCGATGCTGGTGTTGCCGGCAGCGTATTGGTTGATGCGACGCAAAGGGGGGCGTGATGTAGCAGGCCAGGGGATGGCTCGGTGCAACTGGAGAGAAAGTCTGAGTTGCTCCAGTCATTTCATATTTTTGAGCTACTAAAAAGCCCCCTAATACTGCAATTACGAAGATGTAATTTTCGCTTCACTTTGATGACAGGTGCATGCGTTTATATTTTCACTACAACCTAAGTAGAGGAATTAAACGTGAACATTCTTAAAGCTGTCTTGGCGGTATCGATTATTTCTGCATCGTCCCTGGTTATGGCCGAAGGCGGCAGTGACCGCGTCTATGGTCGAATGATTCAGGATAATGAAAGAGCGATGCAGGAATACGCTGCTGCTCGCGGCAAGACTCCGCCCGAGGTGACTCACTATCGCTACGGTATGAAGCTGGATATCGCTAAGGTCGTACATACAAGTCCGACAGGCTCCAGTTGTGAGGTGATGCCGGCTCAAATGACCTATGAGGACTCCAACGGCGATTTGCAGACTGTTGAGTATCGGGCAATGGGTACAGCCTGCCGGAATCAAAACTGAGCTACATAGGAGCTTACAGGTCGCTGACTTAAAAGTAATTTTCAAGTCACCCTGACGTTATTTGGCGTGTGGAAGTATGGCGTGAGCGCGCACGGGCGATGCCTGGCGCGCTACGGCGACTACTACAAGAAATCTCACCGAGATAAAACTGCCAAATAATTCAGGAGCGTCACATGAATAAACCCCTTTTTTGCTTATCGCTGATAGCTCTGAGTATCGGCACCGGACAGGCTGCAAGTGCCGCCGAAGAAAAGGCCGAGGGCTTCGTCGAGGGCAGCAGCCTCACTATTCTGAACCGCAACCTCTACTTCAACCGCGACTTTCGTAAGGGGCAGTCGAGTAGCACAGGCAACGGCTACTCGGAAGAATGGGCTCATGGAATCATCGGACAATTTGAGTCTGGCTTCACCGAGGGTACCGTCGGCTTTGGAATCGACGCTTTTGCGATGCTGGGCCTGAAGCTCGACTCGGGTGACGGGCGATCCGGCGCAGGCGGCACCGTGGATGTGATGCCTTACAACAGTGCCGGGCAACCCGAGGACGACTACTCCAAGGTGGGCGGTGCGGTTAAAGCCAGGTTCATGGATACAGTCATCAAAGCTGGCGATGTTTTTCCTGTCAGCCCCGTCGTTCAATACGGCGACTCGCGACTCCTGCCCGAAAGCTTTCGCGGTATCACCGTGGCCAATAACAGTATCGACGGCTTGGCCCTGCAAGGTGGCCGCCTGCATTCAATGAGCGAGCCAAACTCCAGCAGCATGCGCGATGGTTTCGCAACGTTTTATGCTGGCTCCGTCGATTCACCTTGGATCGCTTATTTTGGCGGCGACTATTCGGTCAACGACAACGTCGGCATCAGTCTCTATACCAGTCGTCTCAAAGATGCCTGGAACCAGTACTACGCGGGCACCACGTTGAGCTATCCGCTCTCCAACAATATTGCCTTGATCGGTGGACTCAATTACTACAAAGCTGTCGATGAAGGGAAACAACATCTGGGCAGCTTCGATAACAACATCTGGAGCGGTAAGGCTGGAGTGCAATTTGGTGCCCATACCGTCATGGTTGGCATTCAGCGTAACAGTGGCGATGACGATTTCGATTACCTGCGTCAGTCCGACTCGATCTACCTGGATAACTCCATCCAGTACAGCGACTTCAACTCACCCAAGGAAAAATCCTGGCAGGTGCGCTATGACTTGGACATGGAGCCTTTTGGTGTGCCTGGCCTGAGCTTCATGACCCGCTACGCGCAAGGCTGGGATGCGGACTACACCAACGCCAACGATGTCTACATGCGTCGCGACGGCGATGGTAATCCGCTGACCAACCAAAAGCGTTGGGAGCGCGACATCGAAGCCAAATACGTCGTGCAAGCCGGATCACTGAAAGACATGTCCTTCCGCATTCGCCAAGCAACGACCCGCGCAACCGACTTCGAGTCAGATTTGGATGAGGTTCGTCTCATCGTCGAATACCCACTCGAAGTGCTTTAAAGTGTCATCGGCGAGCGGCCTGTGCATCGCTAAGCTTGTGAAACATCATGCGGCACCAGTACCCCTCAGGTGAGCCCGCAGGGAATCCGCAAGCTCTGCCAAGGAATCAGCGATCTTCAGGGCCTTAGCCAGGAGCTACAGTACCTGCTGCTCTGTTGCCATCGATGTGTGATCGGCAACGAACCTTGGGGGCTCAGCCCCCAAGGTTCGTGGAAATGACGCTGAGATCAGAATACGTATTGCAGGCGCATCACCACACCGTCGCCGCTGTCGTCGCCTACGGTATTGCTGACCTTGTCGGTGCTAGCTTTGGTGTAGTTAGCACTTACCTTCACAGCCTCATTCGCGTACCAGTTCACTCCCATGGTATGCAGCTTGCCCTCGGCATCGCCCGCCTGGCGAGTCGCGGTGCTGACGGTTACGTTGTCATCCTCCACACTGATGGCGTCGTAGCGATAGAATATCTCCCAGGCTCCGAGCTGTTTATCGGCAGGTTTGACGGCGTCGAACTTGGCACCGTCGAGCTTGTAGACGCGCGGCTCACCAGTGAGGGTGTAGGCCACCTGAGCGTAGCCGCCGCTAGCGTCGACATCGTGCTGCGCAGCATCGGCCTTCAGCGTGCGGCGCAGGTACTCTGCCTGTATTGAAAACGCATCCATCGCCCAGGCCGCTTCCACACCCCACACCGAATCGTCTTCCCATAGACCTTCGGTTGCGGTCGCGCCACCGAATAGGCCGCGGTTGCCATTATCGCCTGCGCTGCTACCGCCATTGGTGCTCACCCCGCGCATGCCCATCCGAGATCGGATGCGCGTGTCGACTGCGCTGTTCTGCAGGTCGCGGTAGGCATACTGCACACCTAAATGCAGCACATTGCCCGGCTCGCTCATCGGCGCAAACACGCCACGCAGGTTGTAACGCTTGACGCTCTCGCCGTCGGTGTCGTTATTGTTCTCACTGAACAGGCTGCCTGAGAAGAAGGTCATATTGGCCACCACACTGCTGGCCTGCACGCCCATACCGGAGTTGTCGTTGACCCACTCTGCTAGGTCGTAGGAAAGATTGCGTTCCAGCGCTGTGGTCCACTTCGAGCTGGTAGCCTTCTCCAGGCCGAAGTCTGTGTAAATGCGACCTAGCTTAAGGTTTACCGGAGCGAAACCGGTATAGGTCACGCTGGCCTCATCGAAGTAACCGCTGCTGTCGTTGCCGGTATTGTGCGAAAGATCGTAGTTGATCTGGTACTTCCAGTCCTTGTAGGCGGTTCCGCCTAGCTCCAGGAAGGCCCGGCGTAGGTAGGCTGCATCCGCAGAGTTGCCGTTACGGGTGTAGTAATCGTCGAACATGGCGTAATCCGTCTGCAGGCGTCCGCCAATCTTGAAACTGAACTCTTTGTCGGTGGTGGCCACTTCAAGACCGCCCTTGGTCTTGATGACCAAGTCAGCACCGTCGGTGCTGACCGTACCGGCCTGGGCCGACAGGGTGCAGGCGCTCAGTAGGAGGCCAAAAGTGATGCGATTGAGCCATTGAGCATCGGGGTGGGCAATGAACATGTACTTCTCCTCGTTGCAGCGTGTTGTGGTTGACGAGGCGCAGGCTCAGGGAGGTGCATGACGTTTCTGTATATTTTTCATGGCATTTTTGTTTCGACGCTCAAGAGCCGAATAAAAGCCTTACAGGGCAAGGGTTTTCGTGTGTGGCGAGAGAGTTAGGTTTGTTTCAGTGAGATGACGATGTTGGGAGTCGTCTTACTTGCGAGTCTGTTCAGGCTTGCTCAGCGAACCAGCCGTGGCGATCATTGAATGCCTTGTGGATGAGCGATACCAACGTCTGCACTTCGGGCCGCTCTGCCGTCAGTGGGGAAGTGGAGATCCACACAACCCGCTCTAAGACAGGCTCGAATAACTCGTCAAGGGACAGCAGGTTACGATCTATACGGGAGATGTAGCCGGGTAGCAGGCCGATGCAGGAAGAGTTTCGGACCAAGTCAGCGACCCACTCCTGTGAGTACACCTGAGTGACCGAGCTCTGGCGCTGGCGGATTAGCTGATTCCATGGTTCGAAACTGTCGACCGTTGTGTTCCCCGCGTGCTGAACCAGCATGAAGTCCTTGAGGTCGGCGACTGTGCCCGGCAGGCGCTTGCCTGCATAGCGCTTGGCCATATGAGCGCGGTAGGGAATGCGCGCTAGCATCAGTGGTCGGGTCATGGCAAAACCGGGATTCGGCCTCGGCCGGTCGGGATCAGCGACCCACACCATGACCTCGGCCAACCGATCGGGCTCGCCTTCCAGTGGAATGATCTCCAGTCTCACTGCCGCATCCTTACGCAGCCAAGAGATCAAATCACGGGCCAGCAGGTCGGTGAGCAGTGCCGAAGGCACAGCCAGGCGTACCAGCGGGCGCTGGGCGCTGGCGACCTCCGGTTGTAGGTCGCCGAAGTGCTCCGTCAGTGCTTGTTGCAACTCGCGTCCTGCTGCACTGAGGCTCAGTTCGCGTCCATCGTAGAGGAATAGCGGGCTGCCGACACTTGATTCCAATTTTTTGAGCTTTTTGCGCATCGGTACGATGTGCAGATTCAGGCTACGTGCGGTCTGCCGGAAGCAGGCGCAACGCGCGCTGGTCAAGAAGATCTGTGCCAGTTGACGGTCGATGGTGAGGGGATCGAACATGAGGGAAATCGGAGCTCGTGCCAAGCAGATGGCATCGTAAACAGGAGAGGCAATGAGCTTAACGGTACGAACCTAACGCCAGGATCGCGGCCGGATTACTTATTTGTAATGTGATGGCGGGAGGCGCTTTTATGCTCTGGATCGGTTTCGCGACAGTCGCCACTTTATTACCGCAGATGGCTCCGAGCGCGGCACTCGATTACAAATGCCGCGCTGAGGGTTGGCGATTACAGCAGCGGAAGGGTGTAGCTGACGATCAAACGGTTCTCATCAACGTCGTTGCCGAAATTGCTGGAGCGCAGTGTGGCATTGCGCCATTTCACGCCCAAATTCTTCAGCGCACCGTCCTGGAAGACATAGGCGATGTCAGTATTGCGCTCCCATTCCTTGCCGTCGGCGTTGCCTGCGCCTAGATCAATATCGTCGCCGGTCAGGTAACGGGTCATGAACGTCAAGCCAGGGATGCCAACGCTGGCAAAGTTGAAGTCATAACGAGCCTGCCATGAGGTCTCGTCTTTGTTGGCGAAGTCACCGATTTGCACATAGTTAACCAAGAACGGATCGGTGCCGTTGATATAGGCGTAACCGGTGTCTCCGCTCATGTTCTGGTAGCCAACACCGAGTGCGTGGCCGCCAAAGGCATAGGTGAACATCGCCCCGAATGCCTTGTTGTCGACGTTGCTGTTGCCCTCGTCGGTGGAGCGAGCGTAGCGCAGATCAGTTTTTAGCGATTGTTTGTCACCCAGCGGCAAGGTGTGCAGGGCAGTGAAAATATGCTGCTTATAGAAGTCGTCCAGGTTGCCGTAGTTGTAGCCAGTGGTCAGGTTGCTGTTCCATTTGTAGGTCGCACCGGCGAAGTTGAACTCATCGCTGGTCTGGGTTCCACCGCCGCTGATAGCGCGGGCTGCACCGCTGGTAATGCTGAGGTCTTCGCTATCAGAGGAGTCACGCTGGCTTACCTGCTTGAGTTGGCCTGCATCGAAGGTCAGGCCGTCAATCTCCAGCGAGTTGAGATGCCCGCCCTGAAAGGTCTGTGGCTGTAAGCGCGAGTCGTTAGCTTGGACGGTTGGCAGCCTGGGTTGCAGCGTGCCCAATTTCAGCACGCTGTTCGAGGCACGCAGCTTCGCGGTTAAACCCACCTCGCCATATTCATCCTGCGCGGCACGAGGCGCTTCTTTATCTCGCTTGAGCAGGCCTGAGCCCGAGCGGTCGGCACTGGAGTCCAGCTTGAGGCCAAGCATGCCGATGGCGTCGATACCGACGCCGATGGTTCCTTCGGTGAAACCGGATTCGTAGCGCATCAGGAAGCCTTGGGCCCATTCCTCCTGCTTTGATTGGCTGGCTGAGTCCTGGCGGAAGTCGCGATTGAAATAGAAATTACGCGCTTCCAGACCAGCTTTGCTGTCTGCCAAAAAGTCAGCGGCTGCAGGCTGGCTAAGACTGAGTACCCCAGTACTCACTGAATCGCCCCAGGTTTTCTAGACACGTTCCAGGCTCTGGAAATAACGCTTTTCAAACTCTACCGGCGACAGCTGATTGTTGAAACCATGACGGCGTTTTGGGTTGTAGAACATCTCGATGTAGTCGAACACATCAGCGCGAGCATCTTGCCTGGTGCTGTAGATCTTTCGCCTGATCCGCTCTCGCTTCAGCAACTGGAAAAAGCTTTCCGCTACCGCGTTGTCATGGCAGTTACCACGTCGACTCATGCTGCCAAGCAAGTTGTTGGCTTTCAGAAAGCTTTGCCAATCGCCACTGCTGAACTGGCTACCTTGGTCGGAATGAATCATCACTTCCTGCTTTGGCTTACGCCGCCAAACCGCCATCAGTAATGCATCGATAGCCAGGTCGCTGGTCATCTGCGGCTTCATCGACCAACCGATGACCTGCCGCGAAAACAGATCGAGTACCACCGCCAAAAATAACCAGCCCTCATAGGTGCGGATGTAGGTGATGTCCGTAACCCAGACCTTGTTGGGTTCGGTGACATTGAATCGACGCTCAAGATGATTCGGTGAGGCCACTGGAGGCTTGCCACCATAACGCCCCGGACGCCGCCGATACCCCGTCTGCGAGCGCAGTCCTTCCTGGCGCATTAGTCGAGCAACACGGTGCCTGCCGCACTGTTCTCCAAGCTCACGCAGGTCGTCGTGGATTTTTCGGTAGCCGTACACTCCGCCGCTCTCTAGCCATGCGTGCTTGATCAGTCCAAGCAAACGTTGATCATCCTTGGCCCGTGCCGACTTCGGCTCAGCCAGCCAGGCGTAGTAACCGCTGGCATGTACTTTAAGAGTCAGGCATAGACGGCGAACCGAATAGTCTGCGGATAGCTGACTGATGAAGGCGTACTTCAGCCGCACTCCTTGGCAAAGTACGCGGCGGCCTTCCTAAGAAACA